>DATJPH010000001.1:0-4679 GCA_035506475.1 Bacteroidota bacterium
CATATCATCACCGCGATCCGGCCGAAATCCATGTCAAAGACCGGAAACTCGTTCCCGGGGGTGACGCGCCGGCGCTCCTCCGCCGTCGGCTGAATTTTCCGGTACACGCCGACGATTTTCCCTTTCCTGTCGATGACGGTCGCCTGGTTGTAGAGCTTCCCGCCGGAGCGCGCGAGATAGGGGGCGACGACGTTGATGCCGGCGGCGCGTGCCGCCGCGCGGAATGCCCGCGTGAATTCGCCCGGATAGTCTTCGGCTTCATATTCGAGACCGGGCGCGACGTTGGCGGTCGTCACCATCTCGGGGAGGCACACGATATCGGCCCGTTCGCTTCGCGCACGCCTGATGTAGTCTGCGGCGCGCGCGACGTTCATCGCGGGTGTGTGCCGGTAGTCTTCACAAAGAAATGCCGTCGTCGCGATCCGGGCAATACGCATGGTCATTCTCCCTTTCCGACGCAGACGAGCGTCCCGTCTCCGCAGACGACGAGTATCTCCGCCCTCCCGTCGCCGTCGGCATCCGCGACGACAGGGCTTCCGAGCGCGAACCCGAAGTCGAGGCTCCACCTGATGACTCCGCGCCCGGCACTATCGGTGCCGATCGCCAGGAGCCGCCCGTCGGTCGCCCCGGCGATGAATTCCTCCCTGCCGTCCCCGTCAATGTCGCAGGAGGCGATGTCAGATGTGGTACTCCCCAGGTCTATCGTCCAGAGTTCCCTCCCTGACGACGCCTCAAGGCAGGAGAAGAGACCGTTCGCGTGGCAGACCCCGATCGAGAGCCTGCCGTCCCCGCCGGTATCGGCAACCCCCGCATGGCGGAGCATCATATCGGTGAACGGAGACTGTTTCCACCAGAGGATGGTGCAGTCGCGCCGGAGCACGCCGAACCCTCCGAAGCAGCCGGTGACGAGTATCTCCGTCTCCCCGTCCCCATCCGCATCGACGAGGACCGGAGACCCGTACGCCGTGAAGGGGTCTTTCGCCGTGCCGAAATCCGCCTGGCGGTCCTTCGTGAAATCCCAGTCAGGCTGGTTCATGACGCTG
Source organism: Bacteroidota bacterium (assembly GCA_035506475.1). Taxonomy (GTDB): domain Bacteria; phylum Bacteroidota; class Ignavibacteria; order UBA10030; family UBA6906; genus Fen-1273. The sequence continues at coordinate 1,044 of DATJPH010000001.1, forward strand.
TTCGTGGCGCGCCAGAGTATCCAGGGATCCTTTTTCCAGGCACCGGTGCGCGCATCGACGCGGCAGAGGAGATCCTTCGCAAGGAAGAGGAGCTCCGGGCCTTCGTTTTTCCCCCTGAACACGGAATACGCGCTCCAGGGTCCGACGCCGCGACCCCACTCCCCCTTGCCGTACTCCCGCTTGCGCCAGAGCTCACTTCCCCGGAGCGTGATTGTGACGGTCTCCTCGGAATTCATCGAGTACGACCCGTAGGAGGAAGCGGTGATCGTCTTTCCCCCCGGATCGTCAATGACGACCCATTCATAGAGACCGATCCGGGGAGACGCCGGGGGGGGCGCGCCGGGGAAGAGCCACGACGCCTTGACACGGCCGTCGGGGGAGACCGCCACGAGCTCCGAGCAATCGCGGCGTTCCGTGTTTACGGCCAGCAGCTCGCGCTCAAGGTCGCCGTCCACGTCGCAGACGTACGCAGAGTGGAAGCAATTGTCGTACCCGACCCATCCCCGTCCACGCTTCCGCCAGAGCTCGACGGCATTGCGGCGCGATGGGTCGACCCGGATCTGGTGCATCGTATTTGTGTTGTCGGGGACCGTGACGAGCGGCCCCTTCCCGTCCCCGGGCCTGTAGACCACCGGTACGGCTCCCGGGCGCGCGGCGGAAAATCCCTCGAGCTGGATACGGATCCCCGCGTTCCGGGTGGCGATCACTCCCCGTCCCGCACGGACGATGAGTATCTCCCCGTTGTTCCGTGAGAGGACCGCCTCCGGCTCCCCGTCGCCGTCTGTATCGGCAAGGGCCGACATCAGGTATTCCCCCCCCGCGGGAAGCGGAAGCGCTGTTTCGGAGAACCGCCCGCCGGCAGATGTGATCTCCGCGAACGAGCGGGCACCCTCCCGGCTCCCCGTGAAGAGGAACACGGTGCTCCCCGCACCTGAGCGGTCGGTCCAGGTTTCGTCGTGCCCGAACTGCACAGGGCGAAAATTCGATTTCCAGCCCGACGGGCGGAGGCCCCTGCCGGCGAACCTCGCGTCGGCATGAGCCCAGAGGAGTGAGGCGCGAAGACCTTTGAGAGAAACGATTTCCACAGTGGAAAACGGTACGGGGTTACGCTCCCGTTCGACGCCGACAAGGAGCTCCGGGACGCCGTCGGCATCGACGTCCTGAACACCCCAGAGATACCTGTCGGGCATTTCGTATTTCAGTGCGCCCGTGCGGATGTCCAGGACTTCGAGCCACCAGCGGCCGTCCTTCCTCCCGTTGTAGACGCTGACGACGAGCTCCGGTGTCCCGTCCCCGTCGACGTCCTGCACCGAATTCCCGGTGTGGCGGAGCTCGGTCGTGTCGTCGGGGTAGATGAATTCGACGAACCGGTCCCAGAGGAGCGAGAGATTCCCCGTCCCGTCGTTGTCGATCACCGCGATGTGCCGCGCGACCCGCTCGGCCACGATCACGACCTCCCTGGCGCCGTCACCGTCAATGTCCAGGAGCTGGAGCAGGCCGTAGTTGCGGTGACGCTCGCCGTTGGAGTTCCACCGGAAGGATGTTTTCATCGTCCCGGTGAGCACGTCGAAGAGATAGAGGCCGCAGAGTTTCGAGACGACGAGCTCATCGACGCCGTCGCCGTCCATGTCGGCGGCCGCAACCGTCGGATGAAACGCATCATCCATCCAGAGCGTGTGCGCGAGCTTCCCCCCGCGGTTCCCCCCCCGGAAGTCGAACACGAGGACCTCCTTCGAGCTCATCAGGGGGGCGACCAGGTGCATGCCGGGAGAGTTCCTGTCGAACCGGTGGCAGAGGAGCGTGCTCGCCTGCGTGCCGGAGGAGAGGGGGAATCCGACGTAATGCCTCATCACGATCCGCCCCGATTCGGCCGCAAGGACGATCACCTCGTATCCCGTGCTGCAGACGATCTCGAGCAGCCCGTCCCCGTCGAGGTCTTCCACCGCCCCCACGGCGTTGATCCCGCACGCGGGGCTCTTCCAGATCACCTCGCCGGTACGACCGTCTGTGCGCAGAACGGCGCCGCCGTACGCGAAGAGGAGATCGCTCGCCCGGCCTCTCCCGGGAATCGGAATGCATTCGTTCTCGGAGCCGCCCAGGGGGAATTTCCAGAGGACCTCCGGCCGGGTGATCGCCCCGGGGAGCGGGGAGCGGGCGCCAAGCGTCTGGTCCCGGCGGTACATGTGCCACTCGCCCGGGGGAACGCCGTTATCTGCCGGAAGGGAGCCGTTCATGCTTGTCCTGTCACATGGAAAGTGTCTGCGGGAGCCCGGTCCTCAGGGATTCAAACGCCGTGAGGACAAGGAGCGTCGCCCGGAGCCCGTCGCGGTGCGTGATCGGCGGAGCGGTCCCGCCCCTGAGAGACCGGATGAAGTCATTGTTTTCCTCGACGAACCCGTACTCGTCAGGGTCGGCGGATTCCGTCGTGCTCTCGCCGTCAAACAGGGTCAGCGTCTTGAGCCTGTTCCTGAGGTGGGCGGTCTTCCGCCCGTCGGTCATCTGGAATGAGAATTTCGAGACGAAGGGGGTCTGACCGGAGTCACCCAGCGCGACGCTTGCCACCGAGCCGTTCTCGAACCGGATTGTCACAACGATGTTGTCGATGATATCGATCCCGGGATGGCCGAAGTTCCCCCCCTCGGCGTATATCCTCACGGGGCGTGATCCGTTCAGGTGGCAGACAAGGTCCATTGTGTGGCATCCCTGCGAGAGAATGTTCCCTCCCCCTTTCCGGGGGTCGTTCGCCCAGAATCCGTCGGGCCACCGGGCGTCCATCATCTGGGCGATCGTGACGAGCGGAGAGGGGATGAACGCTCTGGCCCGCGCCACCGACGGATAATAGCGCATCTTGAACCCCGTCATGAACAGGATCCCGTGCCTTTCGACGGCGTCGCCGACCTCGCGGCACTCCCGGAGTGTCAGGGCGAGCGGCTTTTCCATCATCACGTGCTTGTGCTCTTCGGCGGCACGGATGGCAAGCATGCTGTGCGTGTCGTGATGCGTGCAGACGTACACGGCGTCGACCGCGCCGTCCTTCAGAACCCGCTCATGATCGGCGGTCGCATAGGAACCGGCGAATTTCGCGGAGAGGGCTCCCGCCCGGTCCAGGTCGACGTCGCAGAATGCGTGAAGGAGGACGCCGTCGATCCCGGCCAGACACGCCGCGTGGATTTCTCCCATGGCGCCGCAGCCGATGACGGCTACACGAAGGGGGGAAGGCATTGCCTGTCGCTTGTCAAGTGGGGATGTGTGAAGGGCCGGCCGCGCGCGGCAGGCTGGAAAAAAAATAATGAGAAATTCACGAAGAGAATCAAGACGCCGCTTTACCGGACAAACCGGAAATAGACGTCCCAGCCGGGGTCCGCCGTTACATAGGAACGGAACTCCCGCCCCTGCACGGCGCCCCCCAGCTTTTTGATCTGGCTCCGCACCGCGTCGGGCCGGCCGGTGTAGTAGACGTACTCCTTCATCCCCCCGGTCGTAATGACAAGGGCCAGAAAGCCCATGTGTTTCCCCGTCATCATCCGGTCGATCTCATTCTCGAACAACGACAGATCATGGGCTTCAGCTTCAGTCGGCAGGCCGTAGCTGTTCGGCTTCCGGAGTCTCACGGCGAACCCGACGCGGTAGGGATAC
>DATJPH010000002.1:0-3205 GCA_035506475.1 Bacteroidota bacterium
GCCCTCTGCCTGGCGGCCGGGTTCTATTTCATCCGGAGAAACGATGTCCGGAGCCACCGCTTCTGCATGATCGCGGCGTTCACGTGCTCTATCCTCTTTCTGACATCGTATATCGTCTACCATGCCAATGTCGGGAGCATCCCCTTTACCGGGCAGGGGGGAGTCCGGATATTCTATTTCACCGTACTCATCTCCCACACGATTCTTGCCGCGGCGGTCCCCTTCCTGGCCGTCATCACGCTCAGAAGGGCTCTCCTTGCGCGGTTCAGCCAGCACAGGCGGATCGCCCTCTGGACACTCCCCGTCTGGCTCTACGTCTCTGTGACGGGAGTCGTCATCTACGTGATGCTCTACAGGATCTATCCTTCGGTCTAAACGGAGGGTTGTAAAGTCTTGAGTTGCAGCAGGTTAGACGGGCATATGTGAGATACAATCTGTCAGCAGGTTTGCAAATGAGATCTTGACCCTGTTCGCCACGTCGGTTACCTCGGCGTGATCGAGTTTCGACCCCCCGGTCCCCGTCGCCTTGTTCGTGATGCACGAGATCCCGAGGACAGCCATCCCGAGCGCGCTTCCGAGTGCGACCTCCTTCACGGTGGACATCCCCACGGCATCCCCGCCCAGCCTCTGAATCATCTCAACCTCCGCGGCCGTTTCGTATGAGGGCCCTTTGACCGCCGCATAGACACCCCGCTTCACCTGGAGGCCCCGTGCGGAGGCGAGCGCAACCGCCTCCCGTAGGAGACGCGCGTCGAACATATCCCGGCTGTTCCTCCCGCCTATCGGGGGCCCGTGGAACGTCAGGTCGATCTGATCGGTAATGAGCATGAGATCGCCCGGGCTGAACTGCCGGTTGATCCCCCCCGCCGCGTTCGTCACGATGAGCGTGCGGGCGCCGAGCTCTGCCGCCACCGCAATCGGAAAAAGGACCATCGAGAGGTCGTTGCATTCGTAGAGATGGATCCTCCCCTGGAATGCAATGATCCGTCTTCCGGAAAGCTCGGCGTACACAATCTGTCCCCTGTGTCCCGGGACGCTCGAGCGGGGGTAGGAGGGGATGGCACCGGAGGGGAATATGACCCTGTGGGGGAGCGACTCCGCGTATTCGCCGAGCCCGGAGCCCAGGACAAGTGCGACCTCGGGCGTGCCGGGGAGCTTCGAGCGGAGGAATCGGACCGAATCGCCGTACGGGCGTGCGCGGAAGATATCTGCGATGTCGGGGGGGACCGTCGGCATACCCGGACGGTCAGGCTTTGGGAGGCTGGAAGCAGCGCCTGCAGCGGGCCTCGTACGAATCCTTCGCCCCGACGAGGACCCGTTCGCTCGCCCCGGTCGTCCGCTGCGTCCTGTCGGCCGGGTTTCCGCACACGACGCAGATGGCAAGCGTCTTGGTGATGTACTCGGCCACCGCGAGAAGCTGGGGGATCGGCTCGAAGGGTTTTCCCCTGTAGTCCTGGTCGAGTCCCGCGATGATCACCCTTTTTCCCCGGTTGGCAAGCTCCTCCGCAACTTCGACGATCCCCATGTCGAAGAACTGTCCTTCGTCGATCCCCACAACCCGGGCGCTGCCGGCCAGCCGGAGTATGTCCGCGGAGTTCTCAACGCGCACGGAGAGCAATCGGGCCTCGCTGTGCGAGACAATGTGATCGGCGCTGTAGCGGTTGTCGATCCCCGGTTTGAATATGGCGACTTCCTGCCGGGCGATCTGCGCGCGGCGTATTCTCCGGATGAGTTCCTCCGTCTTGCCGCTGAACATGCAGCCGGCGATGACTTCAATCCATCCGGTGTTCTGCGGGGAGTCGTGGGCTGTCGGGGCTGTCATGGTGCCTGGAAGTAAAACGTGGATAGTGCCGTGGAATCAAAAGTATCGAAAAAGGAGGGGACAGTCAACAACGGGGGGAGGGATCCCTTCCTCTTCAGAATCTCCCTGCGAGCGCGCGGGACGGCCTCACATTCAGCGTGCAGACGCATGTCCTGCATGCTTCCGGGGTCCCCGCGCGCACCTGGCTTCGCGTGGACCGGGCGGCCGGATCGTTCAGGAGGTCGCCGATGGGTGCTTCCCGGATGTTGCCGAACCGGGGGAGGAAATAGCAGGGGAGGAGGTCGCCGGTGGCAGTGATCACCGTCGAGACCATCGGTGCGTTGCATGAGGTCGGGGGGAACGGCCCCGCGCCGTTGAGCGCTTCGAAATAGTCCGCAAGGCGTACGAGCTTTGCGGGAGACTCGGCGATGAATCCGTCGGAAAATTCCTCCCGGAACTCGGCGGACATCCGTGCGAGGATTGCGCGGAACTCCGCTATCTCCGCCTCATCCAGCGTCAGCGTGTCGTCGGGGGCGGCCCGGCCGCGGCCGGCTCTTCCAAACCCCTGCGAGCGGACGTCGGCCGCGAGGAACGAAATACCCGAGACGCCGAGCCCGCGTGCGAACCGGACCATGGCGGGGAGGGACCTGAAGTTCTTCTTCTGGACGACGGTGCGGACGGAGATCCGCGCGCGGACCCCGGAGGAGACCGCCAGGCGGATCCCGCGGACGATCTGGGAGAACGCGTCGACGCCGCGGATGGCGTTATGCGTCTCGCCGTCGGGTCCGTCGATAGAGAGTATCATCTCGTTGAAGAACCGGGCGATCTCCTCGAACCGCTTTTCCAGGAGGAGCCCGTTTGTCAGGAGCGTCTGGCGGATCCCCGGGGTGTCGAACAGTGTGCAGATCTCCGGAAAGTCCTTTCTCAGGAGAGGCTCCCCTCCCGAGTAGACGATGTGGCGGAGTCCGAGTCCTTTCAGCGTCCCGGCAAGGCGCTCCAGCTCGCCCAGCGTGAGCTCGCCGGGCGCCGGATTCCTGTACGAGCATGAGATGCACCGGAGGTTGCACCCCTCGGTGACGTAGAGAATGACCAGAGGGAGCGTCCGGCATCGCGTGCCGAGCGTGTTGAGCAGCGCGTTAACTCCCATGGCCGCGGGGGGAGATTTCATATATGCTGAGCGTCTCGAACGGCATGCGCTTTGAAGCGACGGGGCGGAGACTCTCGCCTCTGCGCGAAAAGAGCGGGAGGACGGCGCCGGCGTCGATCTCCGTGGAGATCTGGATCATGAGCTTCCACCCGGGGCGTATGTGGTCGACGGCCTGGCGCGCAAACCTGTCGAGGACTCCGTATCCTTCCCCGGCGTTCCAGGCGTGGCTCGCGTGATCTGTCGGTTCCACGGGATAA
>DATJPH010000003.1:0-2965 GCA_035506475.1 Bacteroidota bacterium
AGGGTCTTTGAAATCCCCGAGAAGGATGACAGGCAGGCCTCGCTTCTGTACCGGCCCCTCTTCAATTTCGTCCCGAAAACGTTCGACCTCCTGCAATCGTACTTTCCCGGCGCCTCCGAGTTCAGGAAACAGATTTCTGAAAAGTTCAAGGACTACGAGATATTCGCGAAGCCGCCTCATCCTCCCGGGAAACCATGAGCGGTTGGGACCTCGCACTCCGGAAGCTCGAATTCGACAAGGTGCGGCAGAGGGTGCTCCGCTACGCATCGTCGGATCCCGGCCGCGAGCTGCTGCGCGGGATGTCCGTCATGGCCTCCGCCCGGGAGATCCGGGAAGCGCTTGCCAGGGTGACAGAGATGAAGCGGCTCCTCGAGCAGGATGAAGCCCTTCCCCTCGACGGGGTGCAGGCGCTGGGCGAAGCGCTCAGCAAGACCGGCGTCGAGGGGATGACGCTGCTGCCCAAGGAGCTTCTCCACGTCTCCCTGACGATGAAGGCCGCCCGGCTCACCAGGTCGTTCCTTTCCAGGAGGAAGGACGGGTTCCCCCTCCTGTGGCAGATCGCCGAACCGCTCTCGGCGGACAAAGTCCTCGAATTCAACATCGACCACGCGGTCGACGAAAGCGGCGGGGTGCGGCCGGACGCCTCCCGGGAGCTTCTGACGATACGCCGGTCGATCGCCGACAGGTACGAGGACCTCCGCAGGCGGCTCGCCGGGATACTGCGGAGCGTCGCGGAACTCGGATTCAGCCAGGATGATATCATCACGACGCGGGAAGGGAGGATGGTCATCCCGGTCAAGTCGGAGCACAAGAACCGGGTTCCGGGGTTCATTCACAGCGCCTCCGCGAGCGGCGCGACGGTGTTCATCGAGCCGACGGAGACGCTCGAGCTCAACAACGATATCCGCGGCCTCCAGTTCCAGGAACAGCGGGAGATCGAACGGATCCTCAAGAGCCTGACCGTTCAGGTGGGGGAACGGCGGGAGGCGCTCGCGGAGAACCTCGATATCCTTGCAGAGCTCGACGCGCTTCAAGCGAAGGCGAAATACTCCATCGAGGTCCTGGGGGTCGAGCCGGAGCTCCGCCCCTCCGGTCCGCTGACGCTGAAGGGGGCGCGGCATCCTATTCTCCTCCTGACGCACGGCTACGACAGGACGGTCCCGCTCGACCTGGAGGTCGGAGGCGAGTGGACGACGCTCCTTATCAGCGGGCCGAACGCGGGGGGGAAGAGCGTCGCGATGAAATGTGCGGGGCTCCTCGTCGTGATGGCCCAGGCGGGTCTCCACGTGCCGGCCGCGGAGGGGACGTCGCTGAGGCTCTTCCGCACCTGTTTTGTGGACATCGGCGATGAGCAGTCGATCGAGAACGACCTGAGCACGTTCAGCTCGCACCTGGCGAATCTCAAGGCGATCGCCGAGCAGGCGGACAGGGAGAGCCTCGTGCTGATCGACGAGATCGGCGCGGGGACCGACCCCTCCGAGGGGGGGGCCATCGCCGCGGCGCTCCTGGAGGAGCTGACGCGCCGTGGCGCGGTGACGATCGCCACGACGCACCAGGGCGCACTGAAGGTCTTTGCGCACGAGACCGACGGCGTTGCCAACGGGGCGATGGAATTCGACCTGGAGTCCCTCACGCCGACATACAGGTATCGCGCCGGCGTCCCCGGGAGCAGCTACGCTCTCGAGATGGCCGCGCGTCTCGGGTTTTCGCCGGCGCTGATGGAGCGCTCGCGGAGCATGCTGGGGCACGAGAACACGAAGCTGGACGGCCTGATCATCGAGCTGGAAACCGCCGCGCAGAAGGCGCGCCTCGAGCTCGGGGCGGCCTCGCAGGAGAAGGTCCGTCTCGAAGGCCTCGTCCGCGAGTACGAAGAGAAACTCTCCCGCCTCTCGGGTGAGGCGAAAGAGGTGAGGCGGAAGGCTGTCGAGGAGGCCGCCCGGATCGTCGAGGGGGCCAACGCCGCGATCGAGAAGGGGATCAGGGAAATCCGGGAGGCGGGCGCCGAGAAGGAATCCGTGCGCCAGGCACGGGCAGGGGTTGCCCGGGTGCGCGAGGAGATCGACAGCGCGCGCAGGGAGATCGCACAGGACGGGCCGCCGGCCCCGTCGGGCCTGATAGGGCCGGGGAGCCAGGTCAGCGTGGGGCCGGGGGGCGACGCGGGCGAGGTGCTTTCACTCTCCTCGGACGGGAAGAGCGCCACGGTCGTCTTTGGCGCTGTCCGGATGCGCGTCCCCCTTGCGGATCTCGTCCCGGCGCGCAGGCGTCCGGCCCCCGCCGCGTACGGAAGGGGGACCATCGGCTCAGAGAAGCCCGAGGCGGTCCGCAGGGATCTCGACATCCGCGGCATGACAGGCGAGGAATCGATACCGCTTCTCGATAAGTTCATCGACGACGGAATACTTGCCGGTCTCAACCGTCTCGATGTCATACACGGGAAGGGGACGGGGGCGCTCAGGAAGAAGGTCACCGATTTCCTTGCCTCCCACCCGCGCGTGAAGGCCTTCCGCCCCGGAGAGTGGAACGAGGGGGGAATGGGGGTGACAGTCGTCGAACTCAAGGAGAATTGATGGGAGTCCGACCGATCCGGAAAGTCCTCATCGCCAACAGGGGGGAGATCGCCCTGAGGGTCATCCGGTCCTGCCGCGACATGGGGATACGGACCGTGGCGGTCTACTCCACTGCCGACAGGTCGGCACAGCACGTGACGGCGGCCGACGAAGCAGTGCCGGTCGGCCCTCCGCCGTCCAGGGAGAGCTATCTGAATATCCCCCGGATACTCGAAGCGGCGTCAGCCTCGGGTGCGGACGCCGTCCATCCCGGGTACGGATTTCTTTCGGAGAACCCCGAGTTCGCCCGGCGGGTCCTGGAGGCGGGACTCGTGTTCATCGGGCCCTCTCCCGGTGCGATCGCATCGATGGGGGACAAGACGGCGGCGCGTGCGCTCGCCGCATCCGCCGGTGTCCCC
>DATJPH010000004.1:0-2919 GCA_035506475.1 Bacteroidota bacterium
CGGACTACCTCGACATCCTGGCCCTCCCCGGATTCGGCCCTTCCGTCGTCGAGGCGTTCGTGGCCCATATCGCATCCGGGGACGCCCGCGTCGACCTCCTCGACCTCGAAGAGATCCCTCCCTGGTCGATCATGAAGGAACAGATCGTCGCGCTTGCCGCCGCCCGCGGCATGAACGCCCTCCTGGACAGGGGGCCGGCCTGTCCCTACATCCCGCTCCCCGCGACGTTCGAGGACTTCCTCCTTTCGCTCGGGCCCAATACGCGGTACAACTACAAACGGAAGTGGACGCGCCTTCGCGGACACCATGCGGTGGTCGAGCGGATTGTCCGGGGCTCCGGCGACGACTTTGCGCAGGCCCTCCGGTCGTTCATGAAGATACACACCACGAGGTGGACGGGGCTTGGTTTTCCCAGCGCATTTGAGAACCCGGTCGAGCGGGGGTTCTTCGAAGAGATGGCTCAACGGTTCGCCCTGAAGGGCTGGCTCCGTATTTTCCTCATCGAGGTCGACGGGGTCGACGTGGCGGCGAGCCTGGAGTTCCTGTACAACGGCCGGGCATACATGTACCACTGCAATGCAACAGGGCCCGACGACGTGATGCGGTGCAGCCCCGGTCTCCTCGTGAAGATACTGGCCATCCGCTCCGATATCGGGGAAGGGATGCACGAGTACGACATGCTCAGGGGGGAAGAAAGCTACAAGTACGAGCACCTGAAGGCCCTGGAGCGGTTCAACAGCACGCTCCGGATGCCGGCGCTCCCGCTTGCAAGCCGGATCAGGTTTCGCCTCTTCCTCCTCTGGCTCCTGGTGCGCAAAGGGATCGGCCGGACGCGGCTCGAGTACTACCAGTGGCGCCGGTTCAGGATAACGAAGAGCCCGGGGACTGCTGAAACGCTGGGCTACCTCTCCGGAAGGATCGCAGAGGTCGGCGGGATGGCCCGCCGGTACATCACGGTCTATTTCGCGGGGAACCCGCCTGAGCGCGAAGGGTCCGATGCGCGTCGTTGACGAGGTGACGACAGCCCGCCAGTTCGGCGCCCTTGCGGCCGACTGGGACGGCCTCCTGGCGCGCTCCGGTCGGCGGAGCATTTTCCTGACGCACGAATGGCTCTCTGCATGGTGGAGCACGCACGCGGCGGGGCGGAACGGCCTCTGCATCCTCGTCGCCGGGGATGACGCGGGGATCGCGGCACTGGCGCCGCTTGTGCGCGTCACCCGACGCTACCTCGGCGTACCCGCCAGGATGATCGAGTTTGTCTCGATGTCGATGTTCGCGGATCATCCCGCCGCGGTGACAGGGACACTCGACTGGATTGTCGGGAGGGACGCGCCTGGCGCGATCGGGGCGTTCCTCGATCATCTTGCAGTGGAGAAAACCTCCTGGCACGCACTCCGCCTCCATCCCGTCCCCTCCGTCTCCCCGTACACACCCCTGCTGGCCGCGGAGTGCTCGCGCCGGGGTTGGACGCTCCGGCGTAAGCATGTCCTGGACGATGCGGTCATCACATGCGGGGGGGACTGGGATCGATTCTACGGAACGCTCACCGGGGATTTCCGGCGGACGCTCAGGCGGAGGGCCGAGTACCTGGCGACGCTCGGCCGGCCCGAGTACAGCCGGATCGACAGCATGGAGACGGCCGAGATGTTCCGACGGCTCCTCGCGATCGAAAGGAAGAGCTGGAAGTGGGCAAGGGGGGTAAGCCTGAACTCCGCCGCGTTCGGCGACTTTTTCCCCGAGTTTGCCCGGAAGGCGGCGCTCCGGGGGTGGCTTCGCGCGTGGGTCCTCTCTCTCTCCGGGGAGGACATCGCCTACGAGCTCTGCGTTGCGTTTGACGGCGAGCTCAGCTGTCTGAAAAAAAGCTATGATGCCCGGTTCGGCGAAGCGTTTCCCGGGGGGCTCCTCGAGCGCCGGATCTACGAAGAGGCGTTCAGGGAAGGCCTGGCCCGCATACATACGCTCTGGGGGGACGCGCCTCACAAGCTCCTCTGGCGCTCGGCTCTCGAGCCCCACGAGGAGATTCTCATATTCCATGACGGCGCGCAGTCGCGCAGGACCCGGGCGCTCGTCTTCGACACGCAGGCTCCTCTCATGCACAGGCAGGTCGCCGAGACCGGGAAACGTCTGCTGCGCCGCGCCGGGCTCCACCCGCGGTTTTCCGAACTGACGAGAATGGACCAGGTGTGACTCCCGCCTCCGCACACGATGAGGGTTCCGTGCCCGGACTCGAGGTGAAGGAGCACACGACCCCCGACGAGTTCAAGAGCCTGGAACCTGTCTGGAATGAGCTCGTCGGTGCCATGCCGGGGGCATCGCTCTACGTTTCATTCGATTGGCTCTGGACCTGGTGGGAGTGTTTCGGCGGGGGGAAAAGGCGTCTCAGGATTCTGAGCGTGTCGGAGAAAGGACGGACGATCGCCATCGCCCCGTTCATGGAGGTTGGCCGGCGGTTCCTGGGGATACCCTATGAGACGGTCGAATTCATCTCCGCGCGCAACTACGCGTTTTCGCATCTGACGATGTCCGGGCTCATGGACATCATCGCCCCCGCGCGTGCCGGGGAGGCCGCCCGTGCAATCCTCCTGCACATGCTCGCCGGCCCCTCCCGCTGGATCCATATGAGGCTCGAACCCCTGGCAGAAGGGGGGAACGTCCTGGCCCGCCTCGCCCCCGTTGCCTCAGGGCTCGGCCTTCGCATCAGGGAGGGGGAGACATTTGAGGCGTACGAAGCATCCCTCTCCTCCGGGTGGGAAGGCCGTCGCCTGGGGGGAGACGGCCGTCAGAAGGACGCCTCAGTTGCGCTGGAGGAGAAGCTCCGGCGCCACGGCGAAATAACATGGGAGGACACCGACGGGAGTCAATCCGGGGAATCCCTCTTTGAGACGATCCTGGGGGTGGAGAAGCGGAGCTGGAAATGGA
>DATJPH010000005.1:0-10496 GCA_035506475.1 Bacteroidota bacterium
TCATCGCGAGTCTTCCCTGCCTGTGCAACCCGGCCCACTCCTGCAGCCCCAAAAATACAAAGTCAGACACCATGATTTGATGGGTCTGACTTTTCAAGGAACAGAAACGATCTCTGCCCGGACAGCGGCTAGTATATGAAAGGGATAAGCCGGGTTGTCTTTAGTGTATACTCCTCATAATCAGGGTACGTGGTCTTCAGCAACCCCTCTTCGAGCCGGATCCGCCACAGGATGACGATGAGATCCACAAGGAGGACGGCCCCGGCAATAAGTGTCGGATGTCCGAACACGGTCGCAACGAAGATGAGCAGCACTCCGGCATACATCGGGTGGCGGATGACCCGGTAAGGCCCCCTGCGCAGGAGCGGACCGTCGGCCGGACGGGCCGAGATATTAAACTTCTGCCTCCCGAAAGCGATCCGCGCGTAGATCGTGACTGCCAGGCCGAGGATCTGCCCTGCAATGACCAGGGGTTCGCCTGAGAAGAGATTTCCCGTCAGACCGAGGAGAAGCAGAAGCAGTACCTGGAAGGGACCTGCATATGACAATATGAGCCTGGACATGGACACTCCTTTGTGACCCGGAGAGAATGGCGGGGGCCAGGTCAGCTCCCTCTCTGCCCTCCCCTGCGGATCGCCCCGCTCCCCCTGTAGCTTCCGTCGCCCCGTGACTGGGGAGGACCTTTCACTCCCCTGCCGCCGTGGAGTGCCTGCGCCTGCGCGTGGAATTCATCTCCCGGCTTCAGCACCTTGACGCGGAGGGGTTTTCCCTGCATGTCTTTTCCCCGGAGGCCGTGAACAGCAGCGCGCGCTTCCGAAGCTTTCCTCATCTCTACAAACCCGTATCCTTTTTCTTTCCCGATGGAAGCGGCGAGGACTTCTCCGAACTCCGAGAACATCGTCTTGAGTCCCGCGTCATCCACGTCAACGGGAAGGTTTCCCACATAAATTTGCATGATCAACGACTCCTCTGCAGTTTCTCCTCATAATGTAGGTGAGATTCGGGAGAGTGTCAATGAGAGAGACGCGCCGATTCCCTGTCAATTGCGGCAAGTTCAGGCTCCGAAAGAGTGAAATTCATCGCGGCGGCGTTTTCTTCGGCCTGCCTCCCGGATGTGGCGCCCGGGATAGCCACGACACAATCTCCACTGTAGGTGAGGAGCCATTGGAGGGACACCTGCGCTGGAGTGACGCCATGGGCACCGGCAATTTCCTTCAAGAGAACCACGAGGGGGCGTGTTCGCGCGAGCCCGGCACGGGAGAAATTCCTGAGATACCTGCGGATGCCCGCGATGCGCCCCGTGGCAAGATCTTCAGCGTGGAACTTACCCGAGAGTATCCCCTGTGCAAGGGGGGAATACGCGATGATCGAAATCCCAAGTTCTTTTGCCGTTGCCAGAACGTCGTTCGATTCGATCGAACGGTTCAAAAGACTGTAGCTGACCTGGTTCGACACCAGCCTGAGGCCGTGATGGCGCAACCGCGCATCAGCCCGTCGCATCCGCTTCGCGCCAAAATTGCTGACGCCGATATATTTGATGTTCCACCGCTCCGCAAGGCGTGTCATTGCGTCCATTTCTTTTTCGACGCTCGAGAGGCCGAACGGCTGGTGGATCTGGTAGAGATCGATGGGGAAACCGCCAAGGCGCCGCAGCCGCTTCCCCACGGTCCTCAGGATCGAGCCGGCCGTCCGGAGGGCCGGCCACCATTTTGTTGCTATGATGACGTCCCCCCGCCGTTTGCCGAGCGCGAGGAGGGTTGAGGAGAGTGTCTGCTCCGACGTTCCCCAGCCGTATGCCTCGGCGGTGTCGAACCAGTTGACCCCGCCGTCGATGCTCCGGCGGACGATCTCTCCGGCAACCTGGTCCGGAAGTTCCGGCCAGTACCTTCCCACCAGGCCGAGTCCCTTGCTGAATTGCCAGCATCCGAGCCCCACAGGGCTGATACGCAGGTCGGAGGAGCCGAGCGCCCGCAGATTCATCATGCGTTCTCCGCGGTTTGGTTATCCGGCAAATTCGAGCCCCCCTACCTTTCGCGAAACGCGAATCCTGAGGAGCCGCTCGACAATCGCCACGAGCATGGCCAGCGCCGAGGTCCCGACAGCGTACGAGAGCGCGTTGATATAGAAGTACCTTGAGAAAAACGTCAGCATGGCAAGCAGGAGGAGCGGACCGATCAGGACGATGAAGGTCGTCAGGCCGATCTTCTCCCCCACGCCCCGCGGCGCGGAAAACGGGAGGCGCGGAGAGATAAGGAAAGCGATCTGGAGGAGGAGCTGACTTGCCAGGAGAACGACAACCTCGTGCATGACGACATGGAGGATGTTCCGGAAGAAATAATAGAAGACAAATCCGAGGAGAACAAGATACGGCACCAGAAAATAGACCGTCAGCACCCTCTTCACGGCAAGGACGAGAGTGGTCCGGTCAGCGGGGGTGGTAAAGAACACCCATGCCGCCTGGAAGTTGTCGGATCTCCCGATCTCGTCTTTGAGTATGCCCGGAAAGAGGATGATCGCGATGTAGAGAAGCGAAGAACCCGCCATCCCCCTCAGATCGATGCCCGACCGGAACGGGTCATAGAACCTCCCGCCTCCGTGCAGACCCTGATAGACATACAATGCCGTCAGGGGAATAATCCCGAGCACCGTCATCTTGAATTTGATGTCATAGCGAAACTGCCGGGCGATCAGCATCGCGATCGCGCGGTCTTCCGAGCGTTTCAACAGGGAGACAAACCCCTTGAGCCGGAGCGGGGGCCTGCGGAGGGATTCAGTGACCGCGGCGCGGGAGATCGATTCTGCGTATGTAAGCGAGATCTTCGAGGCCGCCGCCGGGAGCAGCGCCCCGAGGAGAACAACGCCGCAGAAGGAGAACACCAGGTATTCCGGCGTCCAGATCCCTGCCGCAATACCCGTCCAGGACGCAAACCAGACCGGGGGGAGGAAATTCCACCACCAGGGCTCAGTCATGCTGATCCCGGACATGAATCCCGAGATTCTCGAGGAGAGCAATCCAAAACCGCCGTAGATCAGGAAGGAGATCGACATCTGCAGGTACGCCATGAGCGCCATCAGGCGCCGATAGGGAATGACGCGGAGCGCACCGGCGTACAGAAGCACCATCCCCAGGCCGGTGGCGACGGCGTTCGCCGAGGCCGCGAACACCCACACCAGGGCCTCCAGGGGACCCCTGTGAATGCCGAGCGAGACCGCCGAGGGGAGGTTGAGGACGCCGGCAAACAGGAGCGTCAGGAAAATGACCACGCTGACCCGCGCGGCGAAATACGTGCGCGAGGAAATCGGCTGCACGCTCAGGACCGCATAATCCTCCGGGGAGATGATCGTCGCGCCAAATTCCAGGAGGATGATCGAGGCGATGAAAAACGACGTCGGGATGAGCACAATGGAGGCCGCAATAGAAGGATCGTCTTTCCCCCACGGGACGAAGGCGAACAGAAAGCCGACAACGGCATAACTGACGAGCAGAGCCACGAAACTCGCCGCGCGGGACGAATTCCCGGTCCGGAGCCCTTTGACCGACGCCGGATTCCGTCTCAGGCGGAGGTACGAAGCCCGGACCAGGGCGCGCCACTGGACGGGGTCGATACCGGCCATGGTCAGCAAACTGTCGATGATCATCGACCGAGGGCCTCCAGGAACTCGCGGGCCGATTCGCGCGCGTCGCGGACCCCCGTCAGCTTGCAGAAGGCCTCTTCGAGATTCTTTTCGCCCGCCTGGTGTGCGATCTTCTCGGGAGTCCCTTCGGCGATGATGCTCCCCTCATTGAGTATGATAATCCGCGGGCAGAGTTTTTCGACGACATCGAGGATGTGAGAACAGAAGAGCATCGTGATGCCCTGTGCGGAGAGCCGCTTGATGATCTCTTTGAAGACCAGGGCGGCGTTGGCGTCGAGCCCGTTGAGAGGCTCGTCAAGGAAAAGGACTTCGGGCTGATGGATGAGTGCCGCTGCGATAAGGACCTTCTGCTTCATCCCCTTGGAATACTCCTGCAGCCGCTGGTCTTTCTCCGGGAGCATACCGAACAGGTCGAGAAATTCATCGGCGCGCCGCCCGGCACTCTCCCTGTTCAGATGGTGGAGATCCGCAATAAACCTGAGGTATTCTCCTCCGGTCAGCGTCTCAAAAAGCGCCCCGGACTCCGGTACGTACCCGAGACGCTTTTTTGCCTCGAGCGGCTGCTTGATAACGTCGAACCCGGCCACTTCCGCCCTCCCGCTCGTCGGAAGAATCATGCCTGTGAGCATCTTCACCGTCGTCGACTTGCCGGCGCCGTTCGGTCCCAGGAACCCGACGATCTCGCCTTTGTTCACCGTGAACGTGAGCTCGCGAACGGCGTCTTTCCCGGGAAATGTTTTCGTCAACTTTTCGGCAATTATCATCAGTGAGCGGCTTTCCGTTTTATCGAGTGTCTATTTTAGCGAATATCGACATGCCAGTCAAGAAGACGGATCCCGGCTGAGCATGGACCGGCACCGGAGCTCTTCTTCGATCTCGCGAATAACGGGAGAATTGCCCGTTCTCTTCCGGAGCCACGCAAGTTCGCTCTCGAGATCCTCCCGCATCCTCCCTGCAAACTGCGGATCGAGGGCCGCCTCCCGGAGGAACGGAGACTGCCTTCTCCCGTTTGCGGTCACAAGGAGTGCGTCACGCGCCCTTGTGAGGGCAACGTACGCGACGCGCCTCTCTTCTTCCACCTGGTCCGGCGGCGGGCGATGCCGCCTCGTGAGATCGAAGAAGACAACCCGGCCGAATTCATTCCCCTTCGCCCGGTGCACGGTGCTGAGGACGACCTCATCCGTCCCGGCAGGCGTTTCAGGCGCAGATCTCTCACCGGTCGGTTGCAAGTGGGCGGCCATGATATGATCAAGAAACCCGGCCGCGGAGGGAAACCTCCGAGACAGGGCGTCCAGGACATCCAGGCACGTCCGCTCATCGGCCTCCTCCGGGTCGGCCGAATGGATCCGGCGCCGGGCGTACCATTCCCGGAGATGTATCATACCGTCAAGCATTTCGATAAACCCGCCCGGCGCAAGGAGCGGCACCCGGCTTTCGAGTTCACGAACACGGGGAAAAAACCGGCCGAGCGCCCGTTCCTCTTCAGAGGTCAGAACGCCGGAGCCGGAGAGTTTTTCAATGTCGTCCCATCTCTCCAGATGGTCAACGATCGACCGCCGGACAAGCCGCTCAGGCCTCCTGAGTACCCTCTCAAGCACGTCGTGTCCGGCCGAGGCGGGAGCAAGAGCAACACTGAGCCATGCCGTGATGTCCTTCCCCGCGGGAGAATCGAACAGCCAGACGGGGTCCACCGGCGTGTGGGGAATATCCCGTTCATCCAGTGCCAGAGCCACGACGTACCGGAGCGCGTTGTAGCGGTACAGCACCGCCGTGTCGCGCCAGCGTGCCGCCGGAGGCTTCTTCGCAATCCAGTCTGCGGCCGACCGCGCCTGTTCCCAGAGTCCGGCGCCGAGCGCTATCTGGAACTCCCCGCAGGGAGCGCCCGCACGCGGCATGACAGATTTCGGGACGCGATCGCTGTTCCGGCCGATGAGCCAGCCGGCGTGACAGACGATGGAGGAGGCTGACCGGTAGTTTGTCGAGAGCCGGATCTCGCATGCACAGGGATGAAGGCGCGGGAAGTCAATGATGCTCCGGAGGTTCGCCCCCCGCCAACCGTAAATCAGCTGGTCGTCGTCCCCCACGACGAACAGGTTGTTCTCGGGAAAAGAGAGTATACGGAGGAACAACAACTGGGCCCGGTTCAGATCCTGGAATTCGTCGACAAGTATGTACCGGAACTCCTGCTGGTAGTGCTTCCGGAGGAGATCGTCGTCCAGGAGCATCCGCAGGGCACGGTAGATCATATCCTCGTACGTCATGAAGCCACGTTCCTCCTGCAGGGCAATGTGCCGCAAGAACAGGGGACCGAAAGGGAACGAGCCACCGTCCAGATGGAACTGGATTCCCTCCACCGGGAGGAGATCCCTTTTGACTTCACTTACGAGCCGCACCAGGCGCTCAAGGGGCTCCCCTTCTGCGGGAGCCTGCGTGGGATGGAGTGAGAAGAGAGATTCTTTCAGAAGTTCTCGCATCATCGCCTCTTCGCATTCCTCATCAAATATGAGCCGGCTCGCCGATCGGACGATTTCGTACCCGAGCGAATGGAACGTCCTGCCCCTGACACGCGCGAGGTTCTTTGCCACAAGCCGCTCGTTCATCTCGGCTGCAGCTTTCCTGTTGAACGCGAGCGGGAGAATGCACTCCGGCTCTACCCCTGCGTTCACAAGATTGCATATCCTGTTGACGAGCGTCTTCGTTTTCCCCGAACCCGCGGGGGCAAGGACGCGCAGGGGTCCTCTCACGTGCCGGGCGGCCGCCGATTGCCCGACATCCAGGTTGAGGTCGAGCGGGATGGGGGCGGATTCTCGGAGAAGCCGGGAGGCCGGACCGGTCGCCGGCGAACGCAGGACAGCGCCTGTTTCCAGGATCCGGACCATCTGCTCCCTGACGAGAAACCCCTCGATTTTGTCCATTGCCGTGTGGAGAGAGGAGGAACGGGGATTGCCCGCCGTGTATTCGTCCTGCCCGGCGGGAGAGAAGAAGCAGAGGGGGATCCCGTGAAACCACGCGGGAAATATCACCTGGTGCACAAGAGGGGTGAGGAGCGGGGAGTCCGGTGGGATATCCTGGAAGAGGGCAACCGGACGGTTCAGGCGCTTCAGTGCGCGCTTCCGGGCGACGTGTGCCGAGGCCGTGATGGCCTCGCAGGTAAGGCCTATTCTCCGGCAGGAGCGGAGGAATTCCTCATATGCCCGCCGGGTCGATCCGTATGAGACAAATCCCCGGGCGAAAGGCGAGACCGGAGCCGGCGCGGCCCTTCTCCGGAAGAGCCGTCGGTCGGTCAATCGAGCACGGCGCGAAGGATCTCGTTCCTCCTCCCTGTGCCGGTAGGAAAATGTGCGATGTCAACAAGCCTGCCGTCGGAGTCAATAACGAGGGCGGATGTCTTTTCGACTCCCGATCGCTCAAAGAGCTGTACACTGTCCAGCGTCACAGGGAACAGGTACCCGTTCCCCGAGGCCCATCCTTCGAGCATACGGCTCTGCGCCTCGACGCTCCGCTCGGAGTCCCGCCGCGCAACGAGCCTGACGGTGACGGCGCTGCGGACCCTCTGGGTGTTGAGCGAATCGCAGAACGCCAGGAAATCATCAAGGCAGAGCTGGCATGAAAAATCATCGAAGTCGGCAAGGAGAAGAACGGCCGGGCGTCCGGCGCTCTCCGGAAATCCTGATCCGAATGGGGCGGGGGTGCGTCCGATGACTCCGCTCACTGCTGGATCCGCCTGCGGCCACGCAATGAGAAGGATTCCCCAGAGCAATGCACCACCGGCAGCTCCCCCGGGATGCCACGGGGGTCTCCGCACCCCGAACTCAGCCGGCCGGGGAGTACGCGCCAGCGAAAATGCAAGGACCGCGCAGATGAGATCGAGGACGGCCTGGCCACGCAACGGGAGGTCTGGACCGAACGTCCCGAAGCAATGGCACGGGAGTTCTGCTCCCCTGAAGATCGCGGCAGAGAGGACGAGTGCGAAGGCAATGAAAAGAGAAAGAGCCACGAAAGCGGCAACCCGGACAGATTTCCTCGCAAGAAGGAGGAGACCGGTCGCACATTCCAGCACGATCAGCGCCGTGGCCGCCGCGGGGGCGAGCCGAACCGGTACAAACGCGAGTCGCGACATCGTCTGCGCAAACTGCGGGAACGACGCGATCTTCGCAAGCGATGCACCAGCCAGGACGCAGCCAAGCGAAAGAGGTCCGATCGTTTCAATCCCTCGATGGAGGCCTCTCGCGCAGCGTTTCATGACGTGAGCGTGACTATCGAATGTCATATTTCCCCACGCAGGTTCCCCCTTCGTCAGTCGCATAAAATGTGTCGTGTTCCCCGGGCGCAATCGTCCTTGTCCGGAACGGCAACAGGAATGTCCGGAGCAGCGACCCTTTCATTGAACAGACGAAGAGATCCCGTCCCGGATGGGGAGCCCGGTTCCCCCCGAGGAGAAGTATCCTCCGTGAACGATCAACGATGACCTTCCGGAAAAACGTCCTTTCAGGCACCTGCCCGTCGTCGATCTCCTCCCCGCCGAGCGCCCCGAGGGAAAAGCGCCTGATGAGGCTCCCCCGGCGGCTGTAGATCTCCACACGGTTCAGAAAGAGATACGCGATAACGAAGGCTCCTTCGGGGGAGACACTCATTCTGACGGCACCGTAGAGAGGATGTTTCTTTCCTGTCGGCTTCAGGTGGATTCGGCGGGGAGCGCGGCTTTCGGGGGAGTCATACAGGAGGAGTGCCGCCCTTGCGGTGTCGCTGTAGAGCGCAATCGCCACCCCTTCCGGCGCCAGGGGCGCCATGTCGACGGGCATCCCACCCTGAACGGCGAACCCGTTTCTGTACGCAAGGGACGTATCAAACACCTGGATCCGGTTCACCGTCGTCTGAAGGACGAGGAGCTTCTCCCCGACAACGATGGAAAGGGCGGGGTTTCTGAATTCCCCGGGACCGGTCCCGCGGCGCCCCACCCTGGCGACGAATGCGCCAGAAGGGTTGAATTTCTTCACCGCGTAGTCGAGTATATCGGACACGTAGACGTTGTTCCACCGGTCGGCAGAAATCCCCGACACCGAATAGAGGATCACGCCCGGCCCGTTTCCCATGGTCATGGCAGGGTGCAGCGTCCGCTCCCCCGCGGCCCCACCGACCGCGGGGGAGTGATGAACCAGGAGAATCAACATCAGAGCGTACACGGCGATCAGTTGGAGGTGGCGCAATAGAAGTAACCGATATTGCAGCCGCCGACGCACCCCTCGACGAGAACCGAGCCGATCAACCAGGTATTCCCGAATTGCGAAGAACAGCCGGCACTGCACCTTGAGAGCGCTTCGGCACAGGGGCGCATGGCTTCGGCGGAGGGAAACGCGCCCAGGACGAGAGCGAGGCCGAGAAGAAGCGGCAGGAGAAGACGTTTCAATGACATAGGAGTCACCTG
This sequence comes from Bacteroidota bacterium, assembly GCA_035506475.1. Taxonomy (GTDB): domain Bacteria; phylum Bacteroidota; class Ignavibacteria; order UBA10030; family UBA6906; genus Fen-1273. The sequence goes on from DATJPH010000005.1 coordinate 9,062, forward strand.
AAGGAGAGATGTGTTGTGATTCGACTCCCGGGGAATGCTATCCGCGCATCGGAGCCGTGTGAATTACATCATTGATACACACGGCGCGGCGGAAATTACGAAGAGGGGGAACAACCGGAGAGGTCAGGAATCGCTTGACGGTTTCTGAAAATACGGAGCGAAGAGATAGCGGATTCTCTCGAGGGAACCTTCAATAACCATCTCCACCGTCTTGGCATACACGTCGAGAACGACGATCGCGTTCACCGACGAATCGGTGGTCGTTGCCGCGCGCAGGCGCTCTGCCACGGCGACATTGATGATCTGCATGTTACCGTAAATGCGCGCAAGCCCGTCGAGCTCCAGGTCCGCGGAGGCCCCCTCCTTCTTGAGGAAGTACTGCGCGAGGAGGTACATCGAGGTTGCGCGGTAGACCGTCTCTTCATTGCTTGCAAACGGCAGGTGAAATCTCGCCATGGGACGCAGAAGGGCCGTGTGCGGACACCCGCTGGCGGCGATGACGAGTCCCATCAGCGAACTGATCCCCCGCTGGGCCGTGGTCTGCTGCGTTATTGTCCGTTCCTCTGTAACGACTTCCATGTCCACCTTTTCGTGCGAGAGAAGGCCGTCGAACCTCTGCACAAGGTTGACGAGCCGGAGGGCCAGGGGGCAATGGGGATGGTCCTCAACATTGAGCGGACAATTCGGACACTGGTGAAAATCCAGTTTCGTCCATTCAGGGCTGACTTCGGGGGTATTGCCCCGGAGCTCCAGCGTCTCCGGATCCAGGCGTAAATGGAAGCCCTCTTCAGAGCCGTCCGGCAGCCTGAAGTTGTAGTAGACGGTGAAATCTTTCATCATGGAGGACCCGGTAGTTGCGTCTAACGGTGATTGTCGTGGACTTCCTGGAACGTCGCCACCTGGAATGACCTGTCTCTTACAACGACGGAGATCCTGCCAGGTTCACTGAATACAACATGGTTCGGAAAAAGTTGAGCAACCTCAACACGGGCCTTCTCAATGCTCGGAAATACGATACTTTCAAGCCGCTGTCTCGAACTCTCGGCCAGGAGCATCCCCCCCCGAATCTGTTTGATTTTCATCGTGATTTTCCCCCAACGATCCCGGGTACAAACCGGGCATATTCGCTGCATTTCCTTTCAGCACATTACAGAATCAGTCATATGGAAGACTTTAAATCATTCCGCTAACAACATACAATTCAAAGGGAGCATAGTCAAGTTCGATATGTGCGATTGACAAAATCCGACTGGAACTGTCGTATATTCGTATTCGTTCTTCATTTGAACACCAGAGGAGGAGAAATGCCGTCAATAAACGAGCGGGGATACACGCATCCGGACGTTCTTGTGTCGACCGACTGGGTCGAGAAAAACCTGAAGACGCCGGGGATCAGGTTCATCGAATCGAACGAGGACACGCTCCTCTACAGCAC
>DATJPH010000006.1:0-4398 GCA_035506475.1 Bacteroidota bacterium
GTCGTCGTCCCCTGCCTCCTCCATGCACAGGGTGTGCGGAAGGACAGGGCGGTCTTTGATACCACGAAGAACGAGTTCCTCGAGAAGATCAGCGCCGAGTCCGGATCGTTCGGAAAGAAAGCGCAGGCTCCCGGCAGGGCCCTTAAAATGGACTTCACGGGGGTCAACCCTCCCGCCTCCAGCGGCGAATTCACCCAGTACTGGCACAACGCGCCCGTCTCCCAGGGGCTGTCGGGGATGTGCTGGTGCTTCTCGGCCACCTCGTATTTCGAATCGGAGGTCTACCGACTGACGAAGCGGACGTTGAAGCTCTCGGAGCTCTACACCGTGTACTGGGAATACGTCGAAAAGGCGAGGCGCTTCGTCCGGGAGCGGGGAAACTCGGAATTCGGCGAGGGTTCAGAATCGAACGCCGTCCCGAGGATCTGGAAACAGTACGGCATCGTGCCGGAGGAGGCGTACACCGGATTGCAGCCGGGCCGGAAGTTCCACGACCACGGAAAGCTCTACGCGGAGATGAAGGACTATCTCCAGTCGGTCAGGAGCCAGAACGCGTGGAACGAGGAGCAGGTGATCGGTACGATCAGGGACATCCTCAACCACTACCTCGGCGCCCCGCCGGCCTCTGTGACCGTCGGGAAGGAAACGATGACGCCCGTAGAGTACCTGGAGAAGGTCGTGCGCCTGAACCTGGGCGACTATGTCGAGTTCATGTCGCTGATGGAGAAGCCCTACTACGCCAGGGTGGAGTACCCGGCCTCCGACAACTGGTGGCACAACAGCGACTACTACAACATCCCCCTCGATGAGTTCATGGCCGTCATCCGGAAGGCGGTCCGGTCCGGGCACACGCTCTGTATCGGCGGCGACACGTCGGAGCCGGGACTCGACGGTCATGCAGGGGTGGCGGTCGTCCCGTCATTCGATATCCCCCCCTCCATGATCGACGAAAACGCGCGGCAGTTCAGATTTTCCAACGGCACGACAGGAGACGACCACGGGATTCACATCGTCGGGTATGCGGAGAGGGACGGGAAGGACTGGTATCTCGTCAAGGACTCCGGCTCGGGATCCCGCAATAACGGCCACCCGGGGTATTACTTCTACAGGGAAGACTACGTGAAGCTGAAGATGCTCGATTTCCTCGTCCACAGGGAGGTCGCGGAAGATATCCTGGCGAAATGCGCCAAGCAGGCCGAGTAGCGGGGCGCGATGCCGACGGTCCACCTTGGCGCGATCGACTATCTTATCCTCTCGTTCTATTTCCTCTTCGTCCTGGGGATCGGCTGGGTCCTCCGGTCTTCGATAAAGACGGGGAGCGATTTCTTCCTCTCGGGCCGGTCCCTCCCGGCCTGGATCACGGGGCTCGCGTTCCTCTCGGCGAACCTCGGGGCGCAGGAAGTGATAGGCATGGGCGCCTCGGGGGCGAAGTACGGCATGATGACCGCGCACTTCTACTGGGGCGCAGTCCCCGCGATGGTGTTTGTGGGCGTGTTCATGATGCCGTTCTATTACGGCTCCCGCGTCCGCTCCGTCCCCGAATACCTCAAGCTGCGGTTCGATGAGAAGACCCGCGGATTCAACGCGATCTCGTTCGCGGTGATGACCGTCTTCTCGAGCGGGATCTCCATGTACGCGCTGGCAAAGCTCCTGGGGATCATGCTCGGGTGGGATTTCAACCTGAGCATCCTGATTTCCGCGCTCATCGTCCTGTTCTACATCTCCATGGGGGGGCTCACCTCCGCGATCTACAACGAAGTCCTCCAGTTCTTCCTCATCGTGGCGGGTTTCCTTCCGCTCGTCTTCCTCGGCCTGAGGGATGCCGGGGGATGGAGCGGCCTCCAGTCCCGGCTTGGCGCTGTCGCCCTCTCGGCGGGGTACCGTGCCGACGGGTGGACAAGGACGTGGGGGATCATGGGGGACGCCGCACAAAATCCGATGGGGGTGGAATGGTTCGGGATGGCCTTCGGCCTGGTGTTCGTTCTCGGGTTCGGCTACTGGTGCACGGATTTTCTCGTCGTCCAGAGAGCGATGGCGGCCAGGTCGATGTCCGCCGCGCGCCGGACCCCCCTGATCGCGGCGGTGCCGAAGATGCTCTTTCCGTTCCTCGTGATCCTCCCCGGGATGATCGCGATAGCGCTGACCCGGCAGGCGGGGACGTCCGGGTTCGCGCTCCCCGCAAAAGACGGGAGCTTCGACTATGATATGGCGGTGCCGATGATGCTCGGGCACTATCTCCCCCAGGGCGCGCTCGGGCTCGGCCTGACGGCCCTGATGGCGTCATTCATGTCCGGCATGGCGGGGAACGTGACCGCGTTCAACACGGTATGGACGTACGATATCTACCAGAGCTATATACGGCCCGGCCGCCCGGACAGCCACTACCTTGCCATGGGGCACATCGCGACGGTCTGCGGGATCGGCCTGAGCGTCGCGGCGGCGTACGTGACAGCGAGCTTCAATAATATTATGGACATGCTTCAGCTCGTGTTCGCGTTCGTGAACGCCCCCCTGTTTGCCGTGTTCCTGCTCGGCATGTTCTGGAAGAGGACGACGGGGCACGGCGCGTTCTTCGGCCTCCTGTGCGGGACGGGCGCCGCGGCGCTCCACCACGGGCTGACCGTTCCTGCCGGGGCCGCCACGCTCCTGAAAGGCGGATGGCTCCCCTGGATCGTGCGCGTGTACCCGAGCGAGATGGCGCAGAACTTCTGGACGGCGATATCAGCCTGGGTCGTCTGCTTCGCGATGACGGTGTGCATCTCGCTTCTGACCCCGAGAAGAAAGACGGACGATGATCTGCGGGGGCTCGTCTATTCTCTGACGCCGCGTGTGAAAGAGGAGGACGCCCGGTGGTACATGCGGCCGGGTGTTCTGGGGGCGGGCGTTCTGGCCGCCGGCGGGGTACTGTACATCGTGTTCTGGTAATTGCGAAGGAGCCTGCGTGCATCTCGACATCCGCCTTCCGATCGGACTCCTCTTCTGCATCATCGGCCTGATACTGGGCGTCTACGGCCTGGCCTCCGACCCTTCCGTCTACGCCCGCTCGCTCGGGATCAACGTCAATCTCTGGTGGGGGCTTGTGCTCTTCGTGTTCGGCGCGGCGATGCTCGTCCTGTCCCGCGGCTCCTTCCCCGGATCGCGCAGGCCTCCGGAGGAGTGATCACTTCCGTCTCGGCGCCGGCGGCAGCCTCCTGAACGCACGGGCGGTGTAGGAGCTGTCTGTAAGATCGGCGTAGAGTTCCGGGCGCCGGGACGCGGTCACCGCAAGCGTCCTGTCGAGCGCCTGGTTGAAAAAGAACTGCGTGACCCTCCCCTCCGACAGGTCGAGATCGACGGTGAGCACACCCGTTCCCCTGCCGATGTCTGCAATGACGAGCCCGTCCCGCCCGATCACGCTCGTTCTTCCTATCATCTTTCCCGGCATCCACTCGCCGTTCCCGTAGCCGTAACACGCGGAGACCGCGAAGAGGCCTGTGTCGATTGCCCGCGCCCGGTATCGTATTTCCCAGTCGACCTCCCCCCAGGAGCCCTGCACGTGGGGAAACAGGAGGATCTCCGCTCCCCGGAGCATCAGCACCTGGGCGACTTCCGGGTACTCGATATCCATGCATGTCATGATGCCGACTTTCGCGCAGTCGAGGTCGAAGACGGGGAGGTCGTTCCCCGGACGGATCCCCGCCTGCTGTTCCCCCTCCGTGGGATGCGCCTTCTGGTAGCACCCCCTGATCCCCCCTTTCCTGTCAAAGAGGACGACAAAGCTCGACAGCTCCCCCTTCCACGTCCCGAAGAGCGGAAAGGCGACGTTCATCCTGTGCTTTTTCGCCGCCGCAGCGATCACCCGTGTCAGCGGTCCAGGCACCGGCTCCTGAGGATATTCCCGCCTGTTGTTTGACCATGTGCGGTGGGGAAGGTTTGCGTACTCGCCGAAGAGAACGAGATCCGACCGGCGCTTCCCCGCAAGGGAGAGCATCTCCCGTATCGATCGGAGGTTCTTCCTCTGTCGATCGGCGAATGTTTTCCCCTCCGGGAACGCGGGGAGCTGAACGGCGCTGACACGGACGATTCTCGTCATGGCGACCCCTTCATGGATGAATGCAAACGTCTCAGTCCCGTTTCAGGAGTGTGAGCGTGTGCTCACCCCCTTCCGGAATCTGTATGTGCCCCGTGGCGCCGGAACGGACGAACGCCCCCTCCCTCCCGTCGATCTGCAGCTCCACGGATCCTGATATGGGAAAAGCGATGTCCGTCGTTCCTGAACCCCTGATCGCAACGCGCGCCCCCGAGGCGTCCGCTTCCGCTTTGATCACCTCCGCGTTGACAATCTCGGTGAAGCAGGGATATGGCGTTCGCGCGGAATAGTCGATCTCCAGACTGTGGGGCTTCCCGTCATGGAACGAT
>DATJPH010000007.1:0-2007 GCA_035506475.1 Bacteroidota bacterium
GGCCGGAACCGACTTCGCCACGTCCGCGATATATTCATCGGGGGTGATCCCCTTTGCTTTGGCCCGCGCCCCGCTGATCTCCTGCTGGCGGGCGGTCAGGATGAAGCCGGGAACGACGCTGTTGATGAGTATGCCGTCACGTGTGTTCTGGTTGGCAAGAATTTTCGAGAGCCCGAATATGCCCGGGCGGACGGTGGATGAAATGATCAGGTCGTCGACCGGTTGCCGCGCGACGAACGAGGTGATGTTGATGATCCGCCCCCAGTGCCGCTTCTGCATCGCGGGGAGGACCTCGCGAATCAGGCGGATCGTGCTCATCAGGTTAAGCTCGATACCCCGCTGCCAGGTGCGGTCGTCGAGGTCGGGGAACGCCGCCACGGGGGGGCCCCCCGCATTCGTGACCAGTATATCGATCCGGCCGAACGCCGCAAGCGTCCTCCGCACGAGCCGGCGGATGTCGGCAGGCTTCGTCACATCGGCCCTGACGGGAAGTATGCGGGAGGCGGGTGATTCCTTCCCGATTTCCTTCGCCGCGGCGGCAAGCTTCCGGCGGTCACGCGAGCAGATGACCACGTGCGCTCCCTCCCGGGCGAATCCCGCGGCACACGCCCGCCCGAGCCCCTGGCTTGAGGCCGAGACAATGGCAACCCTGTCGTGCAATCCGAGATCCATCGGTGCTCCGAAGTGAAATGAAACTGCGCGGCAGCCCCCCGCACAGGAGGGCTCAGGCCGAGACGCCGCGTTCGCGAAGGGCGGCGCGGATTTTTCCCACCGCCTCCTCCTCGCTGATCGCCATGCGCGCGCCCGCGCTCCGCACCGCGATCTCGAGCGAGTCTTTCTTCAGCGTGAGAAAGCGCCACACGTTGTAGCCGAGGCGGTCGCGGTCGTGCGGCTCCGCCACGGGGATCTCGCTCACGCTCGCGTACGCGGCGCGCTCCAGTGAGGCTTCGCCGGCCTCTGTCACGGCCGACGGGGCTTTGGTGGTCATTGTCGTCCTCTCTGTCGGTGGTTCCCGGCGTGCAATATACGGAATCGGGGGGTGACTGAAAAGCGGCTCAGAACTGATAGCCGATCTCGAAGTACCAGAGGAGGGGGCCCTGCAGGACCGGGTCGTTCGGCAGATCGCGGTTAAAGAAGAAGCTCTTCCCCGCGCCGACGGCCGCCTGCCCGATGGGCGTGTCGAACGCCAGCTGCAATCCCAGGCCGTGCCGGAGCGTGCTGAACTTGATCTCCTCCGGGACCTCGTTGATCGTCCCCAGGTCGTACCGGACGCTGAGGTACGTCTCGAAGAGGATCCTGATCGGGAGGAAGTACCTGTACTCCAGGTTCATCAGGAGCAGCTCGCGCCCGCGGCGGTCATCCTCGCGCGTCCCGAAAAAGCTGTCGAAACCCCCCAGGCGGAACTCCTGGGCAAAGGGGACCGTCCTGTCGGCGAACCCCATCGTGAAGCGGGGGTGGAACGTGTGCCGTCCCCCCCACGTGGTGTACGTCTCGTACATGACGTGGAGTGAGTTGTAGCTCACGGTGCTCCCAAGTGCGTCCAGGGCGAACTCGTAGGAGATGTTGAGTCCCACTCCTGTGAGGGGAAACGGGGAGCGGTCCTTCGTGTCCACGATCGTCCCCAGGCGGACCAGGGCCAGGCGCTCCTGGTCCTCCAGCGCCGCGGCCCGGTCCAGGCTCTTGATCCGCACGTTTTCCAGGATGAAATCAAGCGTGGCATTGCCGAGCCGCTCGAGCTGCGTGCCGAACGTGAGATCGACCCCGTAGCGGATATCGCGGTACTCCCCCGCCACGTCGCGCGTCCAGTGGTACTGCTCCGTCTGGGGCCCGTCGGTATAGAGGTAGCTGTCGAGCGTGCGGACAAATCCCCCCACGCCGAACGTCAGGTACGAGTCGAACAGCCGCCGCGCCCGGTATTCAAGCTCCGCGTCGACGTTCCTCTGCCCGCCGGCGATCGTCATGCCGAGGTCCATGCCCGACCCCTGGAAGTTCTCGTCCCGGATGTCG
>DATJPH010000008.1:0-21184 GCA_035506475.1 Bacteroidota bacterium
CGCGGACGGCGTACGGGAGACGCCTGGAAGACTTCAGCATCTCAATGTCGTACCGGGACGCACCGCGCCCCTCCAGGGATCTCTCCCCGGCGCGGGCGATGAACCCGTCGACCGGCCGCCCCTCCTGGCGCCACCACTCTGCCAGCCTGGCAAGGAGCGTCGTCTTTCCGGATCCAACGGGCCCGTGTATCCCGATGAGGAGCAATTGGTCTCAGTCTCCCGTGAGACGGACGAGCCGGGAGCCGGAGAACGTGCGGACCATCTTCCGGTCCGTGACCTCCACCGTGAGCGTGTAGAGCCCTTTGCCGAGCGCGTGGACGTCGATCCGGGCCAGCTCCGAGGCGGATTCATCCTGCCCCGTATGGTCTTTTTCATACACGACGGTGCTTCCGTCTCCCGGGCCGGCTTCCCCGGGGGTCAGGAGCACCCGCGAGTGATACGCGGTCTTCCCCGCGATGTCCTTCGTGAGATTGTACATCTGCCAGTAGACGAAGAGGGGCCTGTCGCCCGGCACCGCATCGAACGGACTTGCAATCACCTTCACACCGTCGATTTCGATGCTGCTCTTTGCGTTCGAAGGGAGAAGGAACTCGACGTCGCTCAGCATCGGCAGCGTCCCCGGGAACCCCGGCACCCGGACCCGGCTGTCCCACGTGGAGACCATCGAGGCCTCAAGCGGCCGGGCATGCATGGCGATCCTGACGGAATCCGGGGGGAGCTCGAACCTGTAGAGCTCCACGAACGACCCCGCCGCCCCAGGTCCCGCGGGAAAGGCGAGCGTGTCGAGGTTTGACGAGATGACCTCGCCGTCCGCCCGGTTCAGCGAAATCCCGACCTCGACGCGGAATGCCTTCAGCGTATCTGCCGCCTCCTTCGCGATCTCCCCCAGGGGGAGCGCATACGCGACGTTGAGAAGCGTCTTCCCCCCTTCGGCCCTGAATGCATTGACCGAGTGAGGCATGTAGAAGACCTTCGTCTCCTTCCTCCACGTGTTCTCGTCTGAGGCAAGGCCGGCGGCGACAATCGTCGTCGACTCCTGGCGCAGCGCATCCTGCAGCTCCGCCTGCTCCAGGGCCTGTCCGTTCAACAGCCTGTTGTACCGGTGGTCCCACATCACGAGGTTCTCCCACATGGCGGGATCCTCGGGGAAGCTCGTCAGGCGCCAGTTGTTGCCCGCCGAGTTCGACTGGGTAAAGTAGAACACCCTCTTCGGGGAGTCCTCCTTCTCGTTGTAGAGCCATGATTCGTTGAGCTCGTCCCCGATTGTCCTCTGGATGTCGTCGGGTTCGCCGTGGCGGATGTAGATGAGCCCCTTGTCGTTGAATTCCTGGTTCAGGTAGAACGCCTTCGGGAAATTCAGGTAATGCAGCTTGTCCGGATCGTTGAAATGCGACCTGAACCCGTAGTATTCAAAGTCGTGCTCGGCCCGGAGGATCCGCCGCTCGTGCTCCGCAAGGCGGACATTGGTCTTCGCCGCCGGCGAGGGATTCCGGAGATTCCAGAAGAGGTGGAAGAAGAGCGCTTTCTTCCTGTCCGAGGCGATGGCGTTGTACGCCTTCAGCTCCCCGTCCGTGACGATGTACTTGATCTCCTCGAACAGGATCGCCGACCCGAGCCAGCTCGTGATATGATCGACCGCCTGCCAGTAGTACGCCTCACCCTCCGCGGGTTTCCCGCGCGCGAAGCTGATCCTGGCGAGCGAGACGTAGATTGCCTGGACCGGGACCGTCCCGGTGTGCCCGAGCACCTCCCTGAGAAAGCGCTCGGCCTCGTCGAACCTTTTCTGGCGCCGGAGAGCCTCGGCCGCGAAATACACGGCGTAGAGGTCGTGCCGGCGCCCGAGCAGATGAAATATATCGCCCGGCGATACGACCGCGACCGCATATTTGTAGAGCTTGAAGAGTCCGAGGGCGGCCGTGTTCAGGTCCGGCCTCCGCTCGACCTGCAGGCGGGCCATGTCGAGCGCAGGCTCAATCTCGTCCCTGTAGCGGTAGAGGAGGGCAAGCTGGTAGAGGACATCCTCATAGGACGAGTCGCGGGCCAGCACCCAGAGAAAATTCACCTGGGATTTCTCCCACTGCCCCCTCCGCATGATCCACGCGAGCTGCGTGCCGTATTCGCGGCGGCAGATCCCGCAGTAGTACCGAGCCGCCACGCTGCCGGTATCGCTGTCGATAACGTCCTGGAACTGGTCGCACCCTTCCCCCCAGTCGCTCTCCTCGATCGCGACTTTTCCCAGCCCCATCCGGGCGAGGTTGGATTTCCTGTCATGTTTGAGAACCCATTTGTACAGCTCCTTCGCGCGCGCGGTGTTCCCCCGATGGAGCTCCTTCCCCGCAAGCGCGAGGGAGTCCGGAGGGTTTGTGGCGGCGTCCTGCGCACGGGCCAGCGATCCTTCGGCGAAGGCGAAGAGACTCAAGATCATGATATTCAGCGCCGGAGCGATCGGAATGTTCACGGGACTTTGCTGGAGTGAATGCAGATGTTACTTTTCAATGTATCCCTGTTCGGGGAGAGAGTCAAATGTCACATGCGGGTCTTCGACATATCGTCTCAGGGTGAGATAGTCCCGCATGGGAATATTGAGCTCCATGCCGGTCCTCAGCACGTCACGATACATCGACTGAAGCTCGTCGATCGCATTGTGCGTCTCGAATATCCTGCGGGCCGGCTGATTAGTCTTCATCATGCCCCAGACGGCCATCGCTCCGATCAACGGGGGAAGGCCGAACAACCTGGCATCATCGAATGCGCCCGTGTCGACCCCGCGGGCCCGGCAGACCGCGAGCGCATCCCGCGCGGCCAGAATCCCCGCACGCAATGAAAGGACACTCTTCAGAAGTTCCCGCGCCCCGCCGGCCTTGAACGCCGCACCGATGATGCCGGAATTAATGGCGAAATGAACCCAGAGCCAGTGCAGCATATTGGGCTGGACATCCACGGCGATGCGCGCGTCCTGAAACAGCGCCCGGATCCGCTCCAGCCGGGGACCGGATGTACCATCCGGCTCTCCCAGGTGGATTTCATTCAAGAGTGCGCCGAAGAGGCCGCCCCCGGCAAAACCTCCTCCCGCCACCGGAAACCCCCAGATGTACCGGGATGGACCAAGGCACCGGTCGACGACCTGGAATCCCTCCCAGTTCCCGTTGAATATAAGGATATCCGCTTCTCCCGCTCCTTCTTTCAGAAGGGGTAATAGCGCATTGAGCTGGTAGTGCCTCACGCTGACGATGCAGAGATCATAGCCCTCTTCCGGAGACAGGGTCTCCGTGACGTTGAGCCGGTACAGGTGCGTCAAGGACCGGGGACGTTTCATCCGGCCGTCAAGGAGATGCAACCGAATACCACCCCTCAGGTCCATCCTTTTCCCCGGGCGGACGTAATGCGTCACAGTATTGCCCGCCTCCGCAAGGACGTAGCCGTAAATGGTCCCGATAACGCCTGCTCCAACAACCAGTATTTTCATGATAGTGGGCCTCGCCTGTTGAACGCGTTCCTTCAATGACTGAACGTTGCACAGCAAAAGAAAACAAGCACGATACACATAAAGATATCAGAGATCATCGCGGCATTTTCGAGCCGATTCCTCCCATGCGAGACCGCATGCTGCGCACCGGCCAGTCCATAGAATACTCCTCCTGCAATCGCGGAGGGGAGGATCCACATTCCGTTGAGGAGTGAGATTATCCCCAGCACGCCGATCGAAAGATTAGCAAATCCCAATTCCCTGACGATCGCACGGGGTTCCGGATCGCTGATGCCGAATATCTGTTCGGCGGTGAATCGCGGCTGGAGTGACTGGCGCAGTCCGGCGGAGAACAAACGGATTCCCACGCCCCAGAACACAAACCACTTTCCCATCAGGAACACAAACCCTGCATCACTTCGGAATACCGCCATCTCCACGAGAATGGACAGGGCGGGAAAAACAAACATCAGCGCGATGATCATGAGGATAAACATGTCGGTCTCCCGGGGAATGAATTGTCTGCGAGGCCACCGCGTTACAAAACAGACGTGCCCCTTCCCGCAAGATGAAGAGGCACATGAAGAACATGTCCAAAGATACTTCCCGTGTGACGGATTGTCAATGAGATGACGTCGTACCACGCGGAGAGGGCCCCGGGGGAAGGCCGCTTCCTTGCTTCTCATATGGGGCGCGTGTATCTTCAGGCGTGATCCGGGGTACCCGCAACACCGTGCACGGTCGCAGGACACCAGCGAGGCAGCGTATGATACAGTTCAGCACACCGCACAAGAGGTACGCCCTCAAGTCCCTCTCCCAGTCGCGCGAGGAACTCGGACAGATCGGGGGTTCAGGGGACATGGAGGCCGATATCAACCTCTGCGCGATGCAAACCATCGAACCCCTCTTCAGGAAGTACCTCCCGCGCGAAGGACAGATACTGGAGGCCGGATCAGGGAGAGGGCGGTGGGTCTTCTATCTGCGGAGACTCGGTTTCGACGTCACAGGGCTGGAGCTGGCCCGGAGCGAGGTGGATGCGGCAAAGGCGTTTGATCCGAATGCGCCCATCGAACACGGCAACGTTCTCCATACCCCGTTCAAGGATCATTCGATTGCCGCCGTTATTTCACTCGGGGTCATGGAGCATTTTGAGGAGGGGCCGGCGGCGGCGCTCGATGAGGTCCGGCGGATCCTGACGCCGGGCGGGCTCCTGCTTGTCACGGTGCCGACGAAGGACCTCGTTCGCCTTCTCCTCTTCCATAACATCAAGAGCCTGCAGAATTCTCTCCGCAGGCTCAAAGGCATACCGCTCGAATTTGAGGAGTACAGGTATTCCCGGCGGCAGTTCGAATCGAGACTTGTCACCGCGGGTTTTGAAATTCTCGAACGGACACCGGACGATTTCAGGCCCCCGCTGAACATGGGGCTCTACACCGACTCGCGATTCCTGCGGCACCCGGCACGGCAGTGGGAACTGAACGGAACGGGGAAAGCACTGCACGCCGCGCTGAGCACCGTGTCGCCCTGGCTGGACTGCTCCGGGACACTCTGGGTCTGCCGCGTTCACTAGATTTCGGCAAGCAAGAACGCACCCGGAAATTGTCACCAAACAGCAGGCTCCGGCTTCTCGAATGATAGAAAAAGAAGGAGTTCGCGTCGTCGACGCGAAAAGAAATGGGCCGCAATCTTGCGAATGTTAGATCAGGTATTTAGATTTGAGCAGATAGTTCTGTTCATTGATCAAACCTCGTTCGACCAACGCAGCATGCGATGGTGACGGACGAGGTTTTGTATTCTTGTGACGCCTATAGCGGAGGGCCCAATGAAAATTCCAGCCGCTGTCGCAATTACCGCGCTGTTGTTCTTCTCGTGTGCCAAAGAATCTTCAAACCCGGTCGCAGCATCCGGCAATTCTGTGAGCACTGTTCTGGTGTTCGGTCAGGAAAAGAGTACAGAACAAGATCAATTCATTCACTTCGAGCCGCTCCCGTACCAGGACACGACAAATCTCCAGTGGCTGAGCCTCGGTGAGATTTCAAATCTCTGCCTGCAGGTGACCGAACGCGGAACGCCGTACAGCGCTAAGACGCTTGACCCCGCAAAGATCATATTTCACGTGTTCACACGGCACGATCAGGAAGGGTTTGAGGGAGGGGTCAATTTCAGGTTTCTCGGATCGGGAGGGAGCACCGGCCCAAACACTCCGTACACGTTCTTCCAGGCCGTGCTGCCGGCTGTCATCTCTGCCGACGTCGCGCCGCACAACGGAACAATCGAACTCACGGGGATTGAGGACGACTATCTCATCGTCCGGTATGTCTCCCCGTTCACTGGCGTGACAGTCCTTGACACGGTCGTCATCACGAAGAATATTTAGTCGCCCGACTGTTTCGTCAGCACGAGGGCCGAGGGGTCATACCCCTGGGACCTGATCCGCGCGATGATCCCCGCATAGACGTCCGCCGGGAGCGCCGGTGTACGGGAGAGTACCCAGAGATACCGGCGAGATGGCTCACCGATGACCGCGTAGCTGTAGTCGGCGGCGAGGTCGATGATCCAGTAGTTCCCCCAGACGAATGGGAATATCGAGAGAAACGCGGGGGCGAACCGTACTTCGAGCTTCGACGGCGGGTCGGTGTCGCTCTTCCTCCGCGCCTTCCCCTCCGCTTCGGTTACCTCGCCGTCCGCTTTCCTGCACCTGTTCACCACGCTGAGTGTCCCGTCTTCGAGAAGCCTGTACGAGGCGGTGACGTCGCCGGCGCACTCCGTCTGAAATTTGTTCGGAAGTCGCGCGATCTCGTACCACGTTCCGCAGTACCGGACAAGATCGACCGACGGGACGACCTCAAGGGGAGATGAGCCGGGATCCGCCTCCTGCGCCTGGACACCGGGGGAAGCAAGTATGAGTGCGATCATGATGGTCGTTTTCATGAAGGAAACCCGGGAGAGGCGAGCACATCCTGCATCTGGGCGAGATGCCGGGCTTCGTGCGCCCCGATGAACGCGCACCACTGGCCGAGCGTCATATCGCCCAGTGCGCGGTGAGGGAACTTCACCGACGACGCATCCACGCCCGCGAGCCGGGGGCGGAGAGTGCGGAGCTGCGACTGGATAGACCTGAGCGTCTTCAGAGATTCTTCCGCCGGGATCCTCCCCGTCGGCACCGATTCAGGCCTTGTCTTGACCTTCCCCGTCGATCGTGTCCTTATGCCGTCATCGAGCGTCGCCTCGAATCCGGACGCGGCCGAACCGCCGGCGGCTTCGGCCTTGTCTGTCAGGGCACCAACCACCTTGAACATATTCGGCTCGACGATTGCCAGGTGCTCCACGATCTCCTGGACGCTCCAGGCGTCAGGGGCGGGACGGAACGAGAGCTGCGCCGGCGAGAGGGGCCGGACGGTGTTCTCGATCGCCTGGAGAACCCGGTCCTTGTCCGCATACATCTCCTCAAGAGCGTGAAACGTCATATCGAGCATCCCCTCCTGTTATAGTGGCCTTCATTTCTTCCAGTCAGGCACACGGCCCGGGGTCCAGGGCGCACCAAGCCCCTCCATGCGCGCTTCTATCGCCTTCAGGTCGACCTCCACCAGCGTGTGGAGATTTGCAAGCAGCGGGGCAAACCCGTCACCCGCAGCCGCGTAAGCATCCCTCTGCGTCTGCGTGGGCGCCCCGGAGGACTGCCACTGGTCGTCCACGATCCCGTTGACGAGGTCCACGATGGAAGGGGGCGATCCCTCGCTCCGCGAGGAGAGCGTCCTGTCCCCCTGGAGCGCGCGTGCCATCGTGCGGAGATTCGCCTCGAGTTTCTCGACCCCCGCGCGGAGATCCGCGGCAGGAGCCTGCATTTCGCGCAGCGCCTTTTTGATCAACGCGACCCTGTTCTTCAGCTCGTTCACCGACTGGGAGGCGCCGAGGACCGCCCTCTGGAGTGAGGCCACCGAGCGCTGGAACGCGAAGAGCGCATTGCGGTCAGGTGCAGGGAGCGTGCTGTTGGAGAGGACCGATGCGGTGAACGAAACGGGCCCCGCGATCTCCGTCGTGACGCCGTCAACGGTCTTTGACATACTCACTTTGTACGTGCCCGGCATGGCAAGAGGGGATTCATCGCCGGGGCCGAAGACGTCCGGCTCGGGGTCTTTCAGGCGCGCGGGGGTAAGGGCCGAATACCTGAGATCCCACGTGACCCTGTTGAACCCTTTCGTGACGGGTGCATTCAATCTCCTGACGACGTTTCCCGATTCGTCGGTGACCGTGAGCGTCACTGTCGGCGGCTCCTCCTCGTCCTCGCGGCGGAGCTCATCGTATGACGGGTACGGGACGGTCTCCCCCTTCTTCAGCGCCTCCTTCTCCTTCTCTTTCCTTGCCTCGGCGCGCGTCTTCAGGGCATCCTTCAGATAGTACGTGAACGTCGCACCGAACGGGGGGTTGGCCGCCGTGTAGAATGCCTCACCCAGGAACCCCTTCCCGGTGAGTCCGTACGGGCGGGATTCAATGTACATGAGCGCATCTTTGACCGGGAAGAGCCGGGATTCCTGCGCAAGCATCTCCCCCGTAACGGCGCGCAGCGGGCTGTAGTCGTCGAGGATATAGAACCCGCGGCCGAACGTCCCGAGCACAAGGTCGTTTTCACGTGCCTGTATCGCGATATCCCGCACAGCGATCGTCGGGAGGCCTCCCTTGAGCTGAACCCATTTCTTCCCACCGTCGACAGTGAAAAAGAGGCCGAACTCCGTCCCGGCGAAGAGGAGATTCCGGTTCACGGGATCTTCAGCCACCGTGTAGACCGTCCCGCGGGGGGGAAGGTTCCCCTCTATGGCGCTCCAGGAGCGCCCGGCGTCGCCGCTCTTGAGAAGATACGGGTGGAAATCCGAGTTCTTGTGATTGTCGAACGCCGCGTAGACTGTCAGGGGGTCGTGGCGGGAGGGGGTCACGCAGCTGACGTACGTCATGTGGGGAACGCCGGGGAATTTCTCGATCTCCCGCCAGTTTGTCCCCCCGTCCTCGCTCACCTGCAGGAGCCCGTCGTCGGTGCCGACGTAGAGAAGCCCCTCTTTCAGAGGAGACTCGGCAAGCGAAACGCAGTTGCCGTAGAGGGATGTCGACGTGTTTTTGGCGACCGCGTCGACGCCCCAGACTTTCCCCATCACCGGGAGCGCGTTCCAGTCCAGCTTCCGCGTAAGATCGCCGCTCACCTTCTTCCAGGTGTTCCCCCTGTCTTCGCTCCGGAAGAGTATGTTCGCCGCAAAGTAGAGCCTCGTGTGCGCGTGGGGGCTGATAATCAGCGGAGCATCCCAGTTCCACCTGTACGGCGCGTCCCCCGGCCCCTCGCGGGGCTGTATCCCCATGAGCTCGCCGCTCTTCTTGTCGTACCGGACGAGACCCCCGTACTGCGATTCGGAGTAGACCGTGTTCGGGTCGTCGGGATCGATACGCGTGACAAACCCGTCGCCGGAAGCGGACACGATCCAGTCGGCATTCTCGATCCCCGTGGCGCTCGTGTTGCGGGAAGGTCCCCCGAGGGAGAAATTGTCCTGCGTCCCCCCGAACACGTTGTAGAACGGGAGCGCCTTGTCGACGTCGACACGGTAGAACTGCGTTATGGGGAGGTTGCTCTTGAACGTCCAGTGCGCCCCCCTGTCGAAGCTCTGGTACACGCCGCCGTCGCACCCGTCGAGATAATAGTCGGGGTCCTTCGGATCGATCCAGAACGCGTGGTTATCCACGTGCTTGGATTTTTCTCCGAGGTTCTCGAACGACTTACCGCCGTCGTCCGTGACTTTCAGGTTCACGTCCATGGAGTAGACCCTGTCGACGTTCACCGGGTCGCAGAATATCCTGTTGTAGTACTGGGGGCTCCCCGCACAGTAATCGCTCCGCTTTTCCCACGATCCTCCCCGGTCTGTCGAGCGGTAGAACCCTCCCTTGTTGTCAGGGAGCTCGATGATCGCATAGACGACGTCGGGATTGACCGGAGAGATCGCCAGGCCGATCCGGCCGACGTCACCATCCGGCAGCCCGTTGGAGAGTTTCTTCCAGGTGGCGCCCCCGTCCGTGGAGCGGTGGATCGCCGCCTCGGGCCCGCCGTCGATCAGCGTCCAGACGTGACGCCGCCGCTGGTAGGACGAGGCATAGAGGAGGTCGGGATTGCGCGGATCCATGACGATGTCGCTCACCCCGGTGTTCTCGCTGATCTTCAGGACGAGATTCCATGTTTTCCCCGCGTCGGTCGTCTTGTAGAGCCCGCGGTCTCCCCCGGGGCCCCAGAGCGGTCCCTGCGCGGCCACGTACACGACGGAGGAGTTGCGCGGGTCGATCACGATCCTCCCGATGTGTTCCGAGGCCTTCAGTCCCATGTTTTCCCAGCTTTTCCCGCCGTCCTCCGAGCGGTAGACGCCGTCGCCGTACGATACGCTTCGCTGGCTGTTGTATTCTCCCGTGCCGACCCAGACGACAGAAGGATTGTTCGGGTCGATCACGACGCACCCGATCGAGTACGAGCCCTCCTTGTCGAAGACCGGCTCCCACGTCGCGCCGTCGTTGACCGTTTTCCAAACGCCCCCGGAGGCCGCGGCCACGAAGTACCTGCTCCGGAAGCGCGGGTCGACGGCGATGTCCGCAACCCGGCCGGATGTGACGGCGGGCCCGATAGAGCGGAACTTCAGCCCCCTGAACGTCTCGGGCGAGAGCGGGTCTTTGGGCTTATCCGATCCAGGCTCATCGGCGGGCCTGAAACCGGCGAACAGAGTAAGTGAAAGCGTGCAGAGAGCGAGCCAACGATTCATGATGACCTCCGGTACAGAGTATGGGTTCGACGATGACTATCAGGTACGCGGCACAGCGCCGGTGGGAGGAGCGCCGGGATCCAGTCCTTTTTCCCTTGATGCCTTCGCACGCTCATCGCGGGCCGTCGTCTTCCCTTCCATCCACGGGAACCGGAGAGGGCGGGGACGCGCGGTCGGCGGAAGACCCGCGTTCAATATCAGCGCGCGGCGGGGAATCTTCGATCGGTTGGGGCCCGTGTGGTGAAGCGTATACGGGCCGTGGAATGTCGCTCCTCCCGGGGGGAGCGGACAGCTGACAAAGTGCCCGACCCGGGCACGCTCTTCGGGGTGGAGCTCGAGCCCGTGTATGCGGGGGTCGTCGTTGATGCTCCTGTGCCGGACGACGTCAAGCCTGTGGCTTGCAGGGGCGAACTGCATGCAGCCGTTCTCTTCTGTCGCTTCCTGGAGGGGGACCCAGATGCTCACCGCCGTGTAGCGCATGGAAGGGTCCCAGTAGGCGGCGTCCTGGTGCCAGGGGGTCTCGGCGCCGAACCCCGCGGGCTTGAATATCGCGTGAGCGAACTCGCACGTGGCCCCGGGGCCCAGGAGCTGCTTCGCCACGTGCGTCGCATTGCGGAGGAGGTTTGAATCGTTCATCTCCGGCGCGTATTTCGCCGGATGGAGTATCTGCGGAAGAGATTCCTTCCCCGCCTCCTCGTCCCGCCCCGCCAGGTCGAAGTGGTCTCCGAGGTCCCTCCCGGCGCGCTCGGCGAATATCCTGTCGTACGACGTCCTGAGCGCCGCGACATCGTCTTCGTCCGTGAGCCTGGGGATGGCAAGGAAACCCTCTTCATGGTAGAAGAAGACCTGGGATTCATCGAGGGCGATGGGGGGCATGGGAAGAAGAAAGAACTGTTGTTGATAAATTCTTAGTTTGCTTCGCCCTGAGAAGCGGGCTCGCAATGACGGGGCTCGCAATGACGGGGCTCGCAATGACGGGGCTCGCAATGACACGCTAGCGGGAGAGAAACTCCCCGACGACCTCGTTGAACTCTTCGGGCTTTTCCATGTTCACCATGTGCCCGGCTCCCTTGATGACGACCTTCCTGGATCCCGGTATCCCCTTGAGCACGAGCGAGGCGATCTCCTGCGTCCCCGCGTTGTCGAGCTCACCGAGAACAAACAGCGTCGGCACATGAATCGAAGCGAGACGCCCCATCGCAGGAGGATCCAGCGGAAGGACGGTGCTGTACGGCTCCGACCTGGAGAGCGTGGAGCGTATCATCTCCCGGACTTTCTGGCGGACGTCCCTGTTCACCTGATCAGGCGTCCGGCGCGGGCCGTCGGTCCACGAGCGCTGGAAGTACTCGATGTATCCGTTCATGTCGCGCCTGGCGGACGCCTCCGCCTCCTTCTTATCGTTTGCCACGATTGCGGAGTCCTTGTTTTCATACCCCGAAAGGCCCGAGGAGACGAGCACAAGGGCGCTCACCTTCTCCGGGTGCGCGAGCGCGAAGTCAATGGCGATCTTCCCCCCCAGGGAATGCCCGACGAGCCTCGCCCGGGCGATCCCGAGCGCTTCCATCAGCTTGTTGAGATCCTCCGGGTAGGCGAATGAATCGGGCGTGCCGTGCGAGAGCCCCTGGTTCCTGTTGTCGTACCGGATCACGCGCGACCAGCGGCCGAACAGCTCGAACTGTCCGTCCCACATCCGCCTGTCGAGCAGTCCCCCGTGTATCAGAATCAGCGGGTCCCCTTTTCCCGTCTCCTCATAATAGAGCGAATACCGCCCGATCGCAACGTACCCGGTCTTCGCCCCGGGAGGGGATGCCGGCCGCAGGACGGCGCCCGGCAGCAGGCAAAGAACGATCAGGCAGAAGAGAGAGGCAACCTGTTTCATGCGCAGCCGCCTTCCAAGTGTGGAGCGGGGTTTCCGCAGCGACAGATTCAGCCGTCAACATACGGAGAGATATCTACGAATTCAATCGGCCGGCCGGAACACCCGTCCGTACGCGGGACCGTGGACAGCCACAAACGCGACGCCCGAGGCGTAGACAAGGAGGTCCCCCCTCCACTGGCCCATCGCCAGGTGGAGCGCGAGGGCGACCCCGATCGTCAGGAGAAGAAGCCAGGCACCCGGGCGGAGCGTGCCGGGGAGAAGAAACAGCACTGCGCCGATCCCCTCCACGGCCCCGAGAAGCCTGACATGCACGTCCCCGTGCCCGCCGCTCCATGCGGTGAGAACGCTCCCGACGAGAAGTGTCGCACCGAGCACGACGTGAAAGAGGACGAACATCCGCACCAACTGTCCACGCCGGTCCATATCGAGTCCCTCCACGAAAAATGCTTCTCAGAAGATCAGCGAGTAGCAGTAGACATCGGCCGGTTCCCCGGGGGAGACATTCGGGAACTCCATGTAGCGGCGGAGGATCCCTTCACAGTGGTATCCCTCCTTCTCAAGGACACGCCTTGAACGCTCATGAGCGGTGTGGCAGAGGGCGTAGAGCCGCCTGACGCCGAGTGCGGGAGCGGCGACACCCATCCTCCTGAGGGCTTCTCCGGCATAGCCGAGCCCCCAGGCGTCGCGGGCGAATATGTAGCCGGTCATCGCACGGTAGGGGGTCTCGAACGTGAGCCCCGTGCTCCCCACCAGCAGGTTGTTCTCCCTCAGCCGGACCAGGTAAGGACCCGCCGGCCAGCGTTTCCACTCGGCGTCGCTCGTGAAGAGAAAATCGCTCGTGTCCTTCAACGACCGGTGAGTCCGGAACCCCATGAAGCGCGTGATATCAGGGTCGCTCGCGTACCGGGAATAGATCTCCTCGGCATCAGCAGGCGAGGGCCGATCGTAGAGGAGCCTGGGAGAAATAAGATGCTCCGGCGCTTTCACACTCTCGCTCAGAATCACGGTGGAGGTTTGCCGTTGTTCGACAGGCAGAAATATAGCACAATCGGTCCAGTTTTGCTACATTACACACCGTTCGCAACGAAAGGACATCCCCATGGAAGACGCTCTCCTCCTTCACAGGCTGCAATTTGCGTTCACGGCGACCTACCATTACCTCTTTCCCCAGCTCACGATGGGTCTCGGCCTCCTGATCGTGATCATGAAATGGCAGGCGCTCCGCAGCGGCAACGAGTTCTACGCGCGCGGGGCAAGATTCTGGGCCAAGATCTTTGCAATCAATTTCGCCGTCGGGGTCGTCACGGGGATCCCGATGGAGTTCCAGTTCGGGACGAACTGGGCGAGGTTCTCGACGTACGCGGGGGGTGTGATCGGGCAGACGCTCGCCATGGAAGGGGTGTTCGCGTTCTTCCTCGAGTCGAGCTTTCTCGGCCTCTTCCTCTTCGGGGAGAAGAGGCTCGGCCCCAAGCTGCACTTCTTCTCCGCGTTCATGGTGTTCCTCGGATCGTGGATCTCCGGGTACTTCATCATCGTCACAAACGCCTGGATGCAGCACCCGGTCGGCTTTGTCCAGGGTCCGAACGGAACAGTGACGCTCGGGAGCTTCTCCGCCCTCCTGCTCAACCCGTGGGCGCTCTGGCAGTATCTCCATAACATGACGGGGGCGGTCGTGACCGGATCGTTCTGCGTCGCCGCCACGGGCGCCTATTATCTCCTTGCCCGCAGGGACGAAGAATACGGGAAGATATTCGTCCGGATCGGCGTGATCGCCGGGCTCGTCTCGTCGTTCCTCATGGCGTTCCCCACGGGGGACGCGCAGGGGAAGAACATCGCGTTCAACCAGCCGGTCACGCTGGCGGCGATGGAGGGGCTGTTCGTGACCGCCGAGGGGGCCCCGCTTGTGCTGATCGGGCAGCCGGACATGGACAAGAAGAAGCTCGACAACCCGCTCCACGTCCCGAAGATGCTCAGCTTCCTCACATATTACCGGTGGGGGGCGGAGGTGAAGGGGCTCGACGCGTTTCCCGCCGACACATGGCCGACAAATATTCCCCTCCTCTATTACAGCTACCATATCATGGTCGGCCTGGGGACCATATTCATCGCGATCACCGCCGTGGGGACGCTCCTCCTCTGGAGGAAGCGCGCGTTCGCCTCGCGGCCGTTCCTCTGGGTGTTGATGCTCTCTTTCCCGTTCCCGTTTATTGCGAACACCGCGGGGTGGACGACCGCGGAGCTCGGGCGCCAGCCGTGGCTCGTGTACGGCCTGCTCAGGACGCCGGCAGGGACGTCGGCCAACGTGTCGGCCGGGAACACGCTCTTCACGCTCCTGGGATTCCTCGGGCTCTACTTCGTCATCGGCGTGCTCTTCCTTCTCCTTGTGATGAAGGCGATCGGGGCGGGCCCCGCACATGCAAGCAACAGCGGAAGGGAATAAGACAATGGCAATACTCTGGTTCTGCGTGGTCGCCTTCATGCTCACGATGTACGTCGTCCTCGACGGGTTCGACCTCGGGGCCGGCATACTTCACCTCTCCATCGCCCGGACCAACGAAGAGCGCCGCACGGTCCTCGGGGCGATCGGCCCGTTCTGGGACGGGAACGAAGTCTGGCTTCTTGCCGCCGGGGGGACGCTCTATTTCTCATTCCCCCTCCTCTACGCTTCGAGCTTCAGCGGGTTCTATCTCCCGCTGATGATGGTTCTCTGGCTCCTTGTGCTCCGGGGACTGGGGATAGAGCTGCGCCACCAGGTGGACCACCCGATGTGGCGCTCGGCCTGGGATGCGGTGTTCTCGATCGGGAGCATGCTGCTTGCGGTATTCCTCGGGGCGGCGCTCGGGAACGTCGTCCGCGGCGTCCCGCTCGGGCCGGACGGGTATTTCTTCGCGCCCCTCTGGACATCGTTCACCGTACAGCCCGACGCGGGGATACTCGACTGGTTCACGGTCCTGATGGGACTGGTCGGGCTCTCGACGCTCGCCGCGCACGGCGGGAATTTCCTCGCCATGAAGACTTCGGGTGATCTCCAGCAGCGCGCACGCTCACGCGCACGATTCTGGTCATGGGGGGTGCTCCTCACCTCCCTCGGCGCCGCGGTCGCCGCCTCAGAGATCCGCCCGGAGATCTGGACGAACTACGGGGAGCATCCCTGGGGATACATATTTCCGATCGCAGGAGCAGCGGGTCTGGCCGGAATGTTCATCTTCAACCGGCGGTCATCCGATTTCAGGGCATTCCTCTCGTCGGCGACGTTTATCGGAGGGATGCTTGCCTCGACCGCATTCGGTCTCTTCCCGTACGTCCTCCCCTCCTCCACCGTCGCAACGTACGGCCTCACCGTCTATAATACGGCCGCGCAGAGCTACGGGCTCGGGATCGGGATCATCTGGTGGACGATAGGGATCGTTATCGCGCTCGGGTACTTCGCCTACCTGTTTTTCTCGTTCCACGGGAAGGTGAAGCTGGAGGAGGAGGGGTACTGACCCCTGAGATAAGCCGGCTGACGGTCACGAACCGGTACCCCCTGTTCTGCAGTCCGTCGATGATCTCCGGAAGAATCTCGGCCGTGTGCCGGCCGCGCGTATTGATGTGCATGACGATGATCGATCCTCCACGGGCCGAGGAGACGACGTACTTCACGATGGAAGCGGGGGAAAGCCGGGGGTCGGGGTCACCCGAGGGGAGATCGTACTCTATGACGGTCAGGCCGAGCGACTCCGCGGCCGCGGCCACCCGCTCGTCCACCTCCCCGTAGGGGGCGCGGAAGAGGAGGGGTTTCCTCCCGATCACGCGGGCGATGGCCCGCTGCGCCTTCCGGAGCTCCATCTTCACGCTGTCCGTGGAGAGATTCTCCAGGTGGGGATGCATGTACGCGTGATTCCCGAACTCGATCAGCGAGTCTGAGACGAGGGAGCGAAGAGCCGGCCCGACATCCGCCGCCCATTTCCCCCCGAGGAATATCGTTGCCGGGGTCCGCGTTTCAAGGAGGACGCGGACGACGCCGGTGTCTATCTTTCCGCGGGACCGGAGCGAGCAGGCGTCGAACGTGAGGGCGATCTCTTTCGTGCCGCGGGGTCCGTGCCGCACCACGCCAGGGACGTCCGGAGGCTGAGCGGGTTTCGAACCGGAGAGGACCGTGCCGGCGGTGAGGAGAAGCAAGATGGCGACAGAGGACCAACGGGAGCACCGCCCGGTACGGAGCGCAACGGTCATTTCGGCTTCCGCGCAATGCGCCTGTCGCGGCGCTGGCCGATGAGCGATGCGGCAATCGCAACAGCCAGCACTCCCATCACGATCGCCAGGGATGTGCCGATAGGGATGTGGACAATGTCGGCGGCGAGCATCTTGAGCCCGATGAATATCAGCACGACCGAGAGGCCGTGGCTCAGGTACTTGAACGTCTTCAGGACGCTCTCCAGGAGGAAATAGCTGGCACGGAGACCCAGGATCGCGAATATGTTCGACGTGAACGCGATGAACGGGTCGTGCGTCACGCCGAACACCGCCGGGATCGAATCGACGGCGAACACGATGTCGGTCGTTTCGATCGTGATGAGGACAAGGAACAGCGGGGTGAGAAAGAGTTTCCGGTCCCGGCGAAGGTAGAAGCGCCCGCCCCCGAACTCCGACGCGACGGGGAAGAGCTTCCTCGCCGCGCGGATGACGATGTTCCTGTCGGGGTGGACCTCGACGTCCTTCTCCCTCAGCATCTTCCAGCCGCTGTACACGAGGATCGCCCCGAAAATATAGAGTATCCATTCAAACCGGACGATCAGGGCGGCGCCCGCGGCGATGAACACCGCGCGGGTCACGAGGGCCCCGACGACACCCCAGAAGAGCGCCCGGTGATGGAACAGGCGGGGGACGCCGAAGTAGGAAAATATCAGGACGAAGACAAAGAGGTTGTCAAACGAGAGGGAGCGCTCGATCACGTACCCGGTGAAAAACTCCAGCCCCCGCTCCGGGCCCATGTAGAGAAAGACCGCGCCGTTGAACAGGAGGGCGACGACAGTCCACACGATGCTCCAGATGAGCGCTTCCCTGAAACCGACCTCGTGCGCCTTCCTGTTGAAGACGCCGAGGTCGATCGCCAGCATGAAGACGACGACGACGCCAAAAACGACCCAGAGAAGACCCACCGAGGTTCCCGTGTGATGAGAAGCGGCCCTTGCGTGAATTGACGTACAATATAGGCTGACCGGACGCTGATGTCAAATTCCGTGAACATCTCCAAGATCTTCCTGGGCGCCGTCTTTCTCCTGACAGCCGTGCGGCAGGTGGGGAGGCTGAAGCTCCAGATCTGGCAGATCATGCTCGCGGGGGCGCTTGCCGTACTCCTGGCCGGTCAGATCAGCCTCCCGGAGGCGCTCCGGGCTATGAACGTCGACGTGCTCCTCTTCCTCATCGGGATGTTCGTTGTGGGACATGCCATGGAAGAGAGCGGGTACCTCGCGCACATCACCTACATGTTCTTCCGGCGGGCCGGCTCGCTCTCTGCTCTTGTCATCATGGTGCTCGCCGGGAGCGGGCTCCTCTCGGCGCTCCTCATGAACGACACGCTCGCGGTCGTCGGGACGCCCGTGATGCTTCTCCTGGCCCGCAAACACGGGATGCGGGCCACACCGCTCCTCCTGGCGCTCGCATTCGGGGTCACGATCGGCAGCGTCTTCAGCCCGATCGGCAACCCGCAGAACCTCCTCATCGCGCTCCACGGCGGACTTGCCAACCCCTTCGTGGAATTCCTCCGGAGGCTCTATCCTGCCGAGCGCGCTCAACATGGTCGCGGCGTACGGGCTCATCCGGTTCTTCCACAGGAACGAGTTCCACGACGCCCTGCTCACGCACTCGCAGGAGCCTATCCGGGACCACGAGCCTGCGTCGCTCTCACGGATCGCGCTCCAGATCATACTTGCCCTTGTCGGGGCGAAGATCGTGACGGCATCCTTCGGGGCGGCGAGCAATGTCATCATCATACAGAACGCGGAGCGGAGGGAAGGGGGGACGATCACGTTCCTGGAATTCGCGCGCGTGGGAGTGCCCCTCACCGTCCTGAACGGGACGGTCTACTGGCTCTTCCTGAAGTACGTGTGACGGCGGCCGTGAGAGGCTACTTCATGTTCCTGATGCGCAGCTCGATCCCCTTCGCATCCTTAAAAAGCGGGGCCACCTTTGCCGTATCGGTCTGCGAATAATGGTACGGATAGAGTATCTTCGGCCTGAACGCCTTTGCGGCCTCCGCGACCATCTCCGGGGTCATCGTGTAGGGGAGGTTCATCGGGAGAAAGGCGACGTCGATGTTCTTGAGCGCCTTCATCTCCGGCGTACCCTCCGTATCCCCCGCGATATAGATCCTCGTGAGGCCGATCGTGACGACATAACCGTACCCCTCCCCCTTCGGATGGAATGGGATCCCGTCCGGCCGCATGTGGACGAGGTTGTAGGCGGGGACCGCCTCGACCGTCAGCCCCAGCACCTTCTTCACATCCCCGTTCTTCATTACCGTACTTCCCGGCACATGCGGGGCGCAGATCGCGGTGAGGAGTATGACCGTTGAAGGGGACCGGAGAGCGGCGATGGCCGCGGTATCGAAGTGGTCGCCGTGGTGGTGCGTGACGAGTATCAGATCGGCCTTCGGCAGCTCGCTGAACCCCGCAAGCTTGCTCCAGGGATCGACAAGCACCGTCTTTTCGCCCCAGCGGAGAGCGAGCGTCGCATGGCCGACGAACGTGATCTCCACCTTCCCCGCCGTCGTGCTTATCGTGTCCTTTTGAAGCTGCGCCGCGGCGCCCAGCGGGAGGAGCACGGCGATCAGGGCGCATGCGAACAATGATGTGCGATGGACCATATGGTGACCTCTCTATGTGTGCGAACCGGTGATGCACGTGCACTAAATATAGCACCATTCACGCTCTACTTCAACGTGGTTGCTTCGCTCCGCAGGCAATACTATATTGGCACAGGCTCTCACCCTCCCCCACAATCCACGAGGCGACAATGACACTCCGCAGTGTGCTGGCGATCGCCCTGACCCTGTGCGCGCTTTCCTGCTCGCACAACGCCCCCGGGCCGGGGAAGGGAACGCGGACGGAGAACAACGGGTGGATCGTCGTTCATCTCGAGGGGACGCCCCGCGAGATCGGCCGGCAGCACGGGGAGCTTCTCGCCGGAGAGATCGACGACGCGCTGAAGATGATCGCCCATTTCCTCCAGGGGTCGACAAAGAAGGAATGGGGGTTCTACAGGGAGGCCGCCGAGAGGATGTTCTGGCCGAAGATCGACGCGGAGTACCGGGAGGAGATCGAGGGGATCGTCGAGGGACTCCGCTCGCGCGGGATGACGTACGACAGGGCGGACATCGTCGCGCTCAACGGGTGGATGGAGCTCGCCCTCTACTACCTCCCCGCCCTGGCACAGAAGATCAACCCTGATTCCATGAACAACCGGGCTCCCGGCAACTGCAGCGCGTTCATCGCAACGGGGAGCTACACCTCTGACGGCAGGATCGTGATGGGGCACAACAGCTGGGTGGATTACATCGTCGGCGAACGGTGGAACATCATCGCCGACATCGTCCCGGAACACGGGAACAGGATATTCATGGACTGCTACCCGGGGTTCATACACAGCGGCGACGATTTCGTCGAGAATTCCGCCGGGATACTGATCACGGAAACCACGATCACGCAGTTCAAGGGGTTCGACGAAAACGGCATCCCGGAGTTCAGCCGCGCGCGGAAGGCCGCACAGTACGCATCCTCGATCGACCAGTTCGACAGCATCATGACGGCCGGGAACAACGGCGGGTACGCCAATACGTGGCTCGTCGGGGACACGCGGACGAACGAGATAGGGAAGCTCGACCTGGGGCTGAAGCACACCCGGCTCTGGAGGACGCACGACGGCGCGTTCGTCGGCTCCAACTTCGCGACGGACGAAGGGCTCCTCCAGGATGAGACCACGTTCGACACGCACGATTCCACGAATTCCCCGCTGGCGAGGGAGAAACGGTGGAACGAGCTGATGGCAAAGTACAGGGGGAAGCTCGACGCGGAGGCGGGGATGGCGATCGAAGCCGACCACGGCGACGCGACGACCGGGGGCGTGGCGGAGAACCGGTGCGTCCTGTGCGGCCACATCGACAAAGACGGCCGCGGCGCCCCCTGGTGGGACGAGGGGCCGTACTACCCGATGGGGGCCGTGCAGGGGAAGGTCACGACCGCGGCGCTCGCCGGGGAGATGAAATTCTGGGCAAGAATGGGACATCCGTGCGGAGAGGACTTTATCGCGTCGACATTTCTCACCGAACATCCGGAATACCAATGGCAGGAACCGTATCTGAAAGACATGAAATCGCACCCCTGGACACTCTTCGCAGCGCACAGGTAGCCCTCACCCCGCTAAGGGGAGCATCAATCCTCCTGCTCACCTCACTCCTCTTTCTGACGGCCGAGGCGGGCGAGTTCTTCATCTCCCCCACAGGCAGCGACAGGAACCCGGGGACGCGCCAGCGGCCGTTCCTGACGCTTGAACGCGCGCGCGACGCTGTCCGCGCATTGAAAAAAGAATCAGGTGGCTCCGCGAAGGAACGGATATCGGTGTGGCTTGCCGCAGGGACATATCCCCTCGCACGTACGTTTGAAATCGGTCCCGGGGAGAGCGGAAGCCCCGCGTATCCGGTGACGTATGCCGCAATGCCGGGAGCCCGGGTCCGTCTCTCGGGGGGCGTGACGATCCCCCCTCCAGTCTTCCACAGAGTCCGCGACGCGGGCGCGCTGCGGAGACTTCCGGACAGCTCGAAGCCCTTTGTGATGGAAGCCGACCTCAGGTCGCTGGGGATACACGATTTCGGAACAGAGCGGCAGTTCGGGTTCGGACTCCCCGTCGTCCCCGCCTCACTCGAGCTCTTCTGGAACGACACGGCAATGCAGATCGCCCGCTACCCGAACCGGGGCGGGATCCAGCTCGGGGTGGTGATCGACCCAGGGTCGACCCCGCGCACGGGGGACCATACAAACCGGGGGGGAACATTCCGGTACACGGATGCGCGCCACGCGC
>DATJPH010000009.1:0-5083 GCA_035506475.1 Bacteroidota bacterium
TGACCGCCGGCGTCATCCCGTACGTCGACGTCCTGATCGGAAACGAGGAGGACTTCCAGAAGGTCCTGGGGTTTGCCGTGGAGGGTGCGGACGCGAATCTGAAGAGCCTCCCCGTGGAGGGGTACAAGAAGATGGTTGAGAAGGTCGTGAAGAAGTATCCGACGATACGCGCGGTCGGGACGACGCTCCGCGAGGTTGTGAGCGGTCTTGTGAATAACTGGTCGGCGATCATGTACTACGACGGGACGTTCTACGAGTCGCGCAAGTTCATGAACCTTGAGATTGAGGACCGGGTCGGCGGCGGCGACGGGTTCTGCTCCGGGTTCGTCTACGGCCTCCTTCACGGGATGACCCCGCAGGAATGCGTTGAGATGGGGGCGGCGCACGGTGCCCTCCTGCAGACGACGCGCGGCGATACGAGCATGGTGACGATGGAGGAGCTCAGGCACGTGATGGGAGGCGGCAGCGCCAGGATCAAGCGTTAGTTGGTCATTGCGAGCGGCGCCGCAGGCGACGCGAAGCAACCTGCGTGCGAAGCGAATCAGCCAAACACAAGGGCGCCCTTTCGGGCGCCCTTGTGTTTCTCCCCCCCCGGGCGTGATCCCGCTACTTCAGGAGGACCATTTTCATCGTGCTCACGAATGATCCGGCCGTCAGCCTGTAGACATAGACGCCTGTCGAGAGACGCGAGCCGTCGAACCTCACTGTGTGTGTCCCCGCCGTGAGCGTTCCGTTCACGAGCGTCGCCACCTCCTGTCCGAGCATGTTGTAGACCCTGAGCTGGACATTTGATGAGGCAGGGAGCGTGAACTCGACGTTCGTCGCAGGGTTGAACGGGTTCGGGTAATTCTGCATGAGCGCGTAGTGTTCGGGGAGTGCGCCCCCGGGAGCCGGGGAAACGGCGGTCGTGCCGAGTATCGCCCCCGTGTTGTAGTCGCCCAGGAACCTCCGCTGGCCGTACGTGATCGACGAGTGCTCCCCGTTCACGCCGTACCAGTATGTAACGCCGAGGTAGTTCTTCGACGTGTCGGAAACCATATCGGCATAATTCTGCATTGCCAGTTTCCCCATATTCAGGTGGACGTCGAATCCGTTCCACGTCATAGGCTGGGGCCTGTACGCGTACCCTCCTGACCGCTCGGCGCGGGCGAGGAACGAATCCACGACAGCGGTGGCCGGAAGGACCGTGAGGGGGTCGATCTCCTTCACCCCGTTCCACTGCATGGAATCCATCGGCTGCACCTGGACCCCGAACGTCTGGAGGCGGGCCACAAAGCTTGTCTGGAGCGTCGTACCGGTGTAATCGAATTCCCACTGGCTCCCCCTCCCCAGCGAATCGATGGAGCTCCCCTGTATCGCCCTGAGCGTGCGCGGGCTGGAGAAGCTGCCGCTGTGGGCGTTGATGGAATCCAGCGCGTCTTTGAACCGGTACGGCAGCGTCGCTGTGAACGTGATCGGCACGCCGGTAATGTTCGAACCGTTGACGACGATCTGGCTTCCGGTCCCCACCGCGTCACCGGTGCTCGGGTCGATATTCCCGTCGCCGTTGACGTCTTTCGCCGCCAGCGGGTAGTACGTTCCGTCGGGGACATTCGGGATGGTGAAGTTGCCCACGCCGTCAGCGACCGCCCCGGCGACGAATGTCGGGTCTCCCTGTTGAAGCGAATTCGAACTGAGGGCGACGAATGATCCCGCGGTCCCGATCCCGCTGGAACCGCTTGATACTGATCCGCTCACAGTTGTCGTCGGGAACGAAGCGGCCGTGGTAAAATAGAATCCGTACGGGGCGGCCATGGAAACCGCGCTCGCGCTCTTCGCGGAGTAGACGACTGCAAAGTAGGGCTTTCCTGCGACCAGGTGCACCGCGAGGTTCACCGTCTTGTGGTCGGCGCTGAACGACACTGCGGTGAGCGAATCAAAATTGGTGATCGTGCACTGTGTCGTTCCTTTCCCCTGCACGGAGAATATCGTCGTGTCTACTGCGTCGCTGAACGTGATGCTGACGGTCGACGTCCCCGCCGATACGCCCGCGGCGTTGTTCGCCGGGACTGTTGAGACGACGCCGAATGCGACCGATGTACCCTGTGTCTGCTGTGCAACGCCGATGGCGAAGGCAAAGAGGCAAAGGACTGCTATTGTGACGCTCTTCATGGGGACTCCCTCCGAAATGTGATGGGACAGTGTGCGCAATCCTATCACACCGACGGGTGACCGAAGGCACATATTCGCGAATAACGTCGAATATACGTTGAAGAACGTAGCAATAGACAGATTTATCTCCGGTCCTGGAGAAAATCGTCGACGGACTTTATGAACATCCCCGGCTGATCGACGAACGTCATATGCCCGCTTCTGGGCAAAATGACAAGTTTTGACCCGGCGATGAGCCCGTTCATCTCGTGCGCCAGCTCGGGGGAGCACTCGTCGTTATCTCCCGCGGTGATGAGCGTCGGCACGCGAATCGTGCCGAGTCTTCCGGCGTATTCCACGGAAGAGAGGTTTCCGTCGATCACGAATTCTCCGTCTGATCCCCACATCGCCCTGTACAGGTCCCACGACATGTTGCCGGCGGCAGTGGCGCTGTAGTTCGGATCGGGATGATTCTGATACAGGTAGGGAAAATACCCTTCACCCCAGGCGGCGGTCATGTATTCGTCGGTGTACCGGTTCTTCTCGAAATCCTTCCCGTGTCCGTAGAGCCCGGCCGACTCCATCTTCTGAATCCGTGCGCGGAGTTCGGGGCTCATCTTCTCCATCATCCTGCGGAAGACGCCGTTCATCGCCCTGGTGCTGTGGAACGTGCTGCACAGGACAAGGTGATCCAGGTGCTCCTGGTACTTGAGCGCATATGCCTGTGCGAGCACGCCGCCGAACGAATGGCCGAGAAGGTCGATCTTCCCTAGCCCGAGCGACGAACGGACAGACTCGAGGTCCTCCACCATTGCTTCAACGGTGTACCCGGAAGGGTCCTCCAGCTTTTCGGATCTCCCCGATCCCCTCTCGTCGATGAATATGAGCCTGTGTGTCCGCGCCAGCGGGAGGAGGTAGGGGAGGAAGTAGTCGTGCGACGCGCCGGGCCCGCCGTGGACGATCACAAGCGGCTTGCCGGAACCGAGTTCGCTGCAGTAGATGAGCATTCCGTGGGCGTCGACGAATCCTTCCGAAAGAGGGTAGACGTTTGCCGGCGCGTTCTTCTGCGCGCATCCTGAGGCGAGCGCCGCCAGGCAGGCGGCGGTGAACGACAGCATGAGATTTCGCATGTGGGTCTCCAGTATGGTGGGCGCAAAGGGGAGCGGGTGCAATATAGAATGAACCCGGAAGAGCCACAAGTCATTTTGCTCCGGAGAGCTCGAACTTGAACGGGAACGTCACCCAGACGGAGACCGGCCCGTCGTTCATATAGGCCGGCGTGAAGAGAAACTGTTTTGCGGCTTCGATGGCGGCCTCATTGAATATCTCGGCGTCGCTCTGGAGAATCTCGACGTCCTTGGGCCTCCCCTCCCTGTCGACCCAGATCTTGACCCAGACTTTCCCTTCCTGGCCGGTCCTGACCGCCATATCAGGATACTTCGGCTCCACGCTCCTGATGATCACCGGTTCCTTCTCGACCGCGACGTAGTCCGCCGGGGGCGACTCGTCGTCCTGTATTGTGATGTCGCCCGCGACGCCCGTCCCCTCCCCGGTCCCCCCGACGGTTCCCCCGGGACCCGCGCCGAGGTTCATCTCGTGCTGTGTCGCGAGCGTCTGCTCCGGGCTCACTTCGATGTCCGGGACGGGGACCGGGACGCCGGCGCCCGGGCGCGCCTTCGGGGCGGAGAGGGCGACGGGGGGCGGAGTGTTTTCGCCGGCGATCGAGGGGGGCGGGCCCAGCTCGCTGTACCTGAGGAGTCGTACGTGGACTGCAGGAGGCTCGTCGGTCCCGAAGAATTCCGCGGCGTAGTACCCTGCGATGACAAGGAGATGAATCGCCACGGCGATCCAAAGCCCGCGGGCAAGAAACCGGCCGTAGAGGGCTTTCAGCTCGACGGCGCCGTATGTCCGCTCCTCCATTGACAAGGGGGGGACTGCGGGGTATATTGATCCATTCTTATCCAATGCCGGGCTCGCCTATGAAACCGTTTGCTGAATTCTCGTCCTGGGTCGGCGTCGCGTTCATAACGCTTCTCCCCATCGTCAACCCTGTCAGCACCGCCGTGCTCCTGCTCAGTATCAGCTCGCACCTGAGCAAGGAAGAGAGGAACCGCCAGATAACGCGCGCGTGCATATACATGACGGCGCTCCTGGTGCTCTTCCTCCTTGCCGGGCACTTCATCAGGGTGGCATTCGGGATATCGATACCCGGTATCCGCATAGCCGGGGGACTGGTTATCGGGGTTCTCGGATTCCGGATGCTCTTCCCCGACGAGGGGCAGATTTCACGTGAAGGGAAAGAGGAGGCGAAGGAGAAGCTCGATATTTCATTCAGCCCCCTGGCAATGCCCAGCCTGAGCGGCCCGGGCGCACTGGCCGTCGTGATCACCATGTCGTCATCCATCGACGTCCGGCACGGCATCGACAAAATACTGGCATTTGCGGGTGTTGTACTCGCCATACTCCTGACCGCGATCATCTCCTGGGTTGTCCTGAGGGGGGCCGGCGCCATGCGCAGGCTGCTGGGCGTGAACGGGGTCAACAGCCTCTCGCGCATTATGGGGTTTCTCCTCATTTGCATAGGGATCCAGTTCGTCGTCAACGGCGTCAGGGACCTCTCGCTTGATACTGCGTTCTGGCAGGGGTAGCGGTACGTGGTATTGCCCATTATTGGTTAATCTGGGCCGTTTTGGGCACTTTCTCTCCCTGCTCTTCCCCCGGGCCGTGGAGGACCCTCCAGAAAAATACCTCGATTTATTTCAGGCGATTTGGACCCGCGCGCTTGACATTCGAAAGAGCGCGTTGCTATATTCGGGTGTCTTTTTTGCAGGTGCTCCCACTGTCGCGCAACGTGCTTCGTGATTCCACGATTTTCCTTTTCCCTTCCATAACCCACCACATTGAAAGGAGTCGGTCATGGCGGCACCGGTCACGCACTTTGAGGTAAATGCCA
>DATJPH010000010.1:0-5359 GCA_035506475.1 Bacteroidota bacterium
TGATGCGCGCGGCTACGCTTTGCACCGACTTCCCGAACTTCGGCCCGATCGACTTGAAATTCGGCTTCGCGCGCTTGGTGACGATCCCTGATGCATCCGTGACGAATTCCAGGGCCTTGACGTTGATCTCGTCCAGGATCACGTCCTCCATCCGGCGGACCTCCTCCCGCTCACGCTCCCCCGGGATGGGGAGAATGATGCGGCTCAGCGGCTGGCGCACCTTGAGGTTCGATTTCATCCGCATCGCCCGGACAAGCATAACGATCTTCTCCGCCCGCTCCATCCTCTCCTCGAGCGCGGGGTCGATCTCCGCTTCGACAGGCTCGGGCATGAGCGCCAGGTGGACCGATTCCGCGGCCTCCCGGTGCGTGACCCCGTTCAGGTTCCTGTACAGCTCCTCGGCAAGGAACGGCGCGAACGGTGCCATCAGTTTGACGACTCCCGTGATGCATTCGTACAGCGTCTGGTACGCCGCCAGTTTGTCCTTCCCCTTTTCGCTCTTCCAGAACCGCCGGCGGTTCCTGCGAACATACCAATTCGAAAGCTGATCTATTGTGAAGTCGCTCACGCTCCGGGCGGCCTTTGTAACGTCATAGCCCTCCATATGGGCGGAATAACGCTTTATCATGGAGTGGAGTTCGGAGATGATCCACCTGTCGATCTCCTGCCGTTCCGCCGGTGGAATGCGCTCATCCGCGTAGGAGAACGCGTCGATATTGGCGTACATGGCGAAAAAGGCGTACGTGTTGACAAGCGTGCCGAAGAATTTCCGCTGGACGTCGGTGAGTCCGTCCTCGTCGAACATCGTCGGCCGCCACGGGGGGCTCGTGCTCACAAGGTACCAGCGCGTCGTGTCGGCGCCGTACTTCGCCATGATCTCGAAGGGGTCGACAGTGTTGCCGACCGACTTCGACATCTTCTTCCCGGTCTTGTCGAGTATGAGCTCGTTGACCATGACCGCGCGGTACGCCGCTTTGTCGAAGAGGAACGTGCCGATCGCGTGGAGCGAATAGAACCACCCGCGCGTCTGGTCGATCCCCTCCGAGATGAAGTCGGCCGGGTAACGTTCCCCCGAATCGATGCAGCCCCTGTTCTCGAACGGATAATGCCACTGGGCGAAGGGCATGGCACCGGAGTCGAACCAGACGTCGATCAGCTCCGGCGTCCTCCGCATCGTGCCGCCGCAGGAGGAGGTGGCGGTGCAGTCGAACGTGACGTCGTCCACGAACGGCTTGTGAAGGTCCAGCGGCTCCTTCACGCCGTGTCCCTGCCGGTATTCGGCCACGCTTCCGACGCATTTCTGTGCGCCGCACTTCTCGCACACCCAGATGGGGAGCGGCGTTCCCCAGAACCTGTCCCGGGAGAGCGCCCAGTCCTTGTTCTCCTCGAGCCAGTTGCCGAACCGCCCCTCGCCGACCTCCGGGGGGACCCACGTGATCGTCCGGTTGAGCTCGATCATCCGCCTGGCGTACTTCGTGGTGCTGATGTACCACGAGTCGCGCGCATAGTACAGAAGGGGGGTCTTGCAGCGCCAGCAGTGCGGGTAGCTGTGCGTGATCGTCTCTTTCCTGTACAGGATATGGCGCTCTTTGAGCACACGGATGATATCCAGGTCGGCGTCCTTGACGAACTTCCCGGCAAAGTCCGGCACGTCAGGACCGAACTCGCCGCTCTTGTTGACGGGGTGAATCGTGGGGAGTCCGTACTTCTTGGAGGTCTGGTAGTCGTCCTCGCCGTACGCGGGGGCCATGTGGACGATGCCGGTGCCGTCCTCCGTCGTGACGAACGTCGCCTCGACGACGTAGAATGCCTTCTCGCGCACCTGGTGGTAGTTGAAAATCCTCTCGTACTCTTTCCCCGCGAGCGAGGAGCCGGGGAATTTCTCCAGCACCGTGTACTCCCCCTCGAGAACGCCAAGCCGCGCCTCGGCCAGGATGAGTTTCTCGCCCCTGTGTTCCACTCTCACGTACGTGACGTCAGGCGCGACGGCAAGCGCCACGTTCGCAATCAGCGTCCAGGGGGTCGTCGTCCAGACGAGGAACGACGTGTCGGGCGACTCCCTGAGCTTCATCCGCACGTAGACGCTCGGGTCTTTCACGTCGTCGTACCCGAGCGAGACTTCGTGCGACGAGAGCGGGGTCTCGCACCGGGGGCAGTACGGCTGGATCTTGTATCCCTTGTAGATCATCCCGCCGTCAAAATACCGCTTCAGCGCCCACCAGACGGATTCGATATAGTCGTTTTTGAGCGTGATGTACGGGTCGTTCATGTCGACCCAGTACCCCATCTGGTCGGTCATCTTCTCCCAGTCGGCCTTGTACTTCCAGACCGATTCCTGGCACTTCCGGTTGAACTCCGCCACACCGTACCGGACGATATCGTCCTTGTGCTTGAAGCCGAGCTGCTTCTCGACTTCGATTTCCACCGGGAGGCCGTGCGTATCCCACCCGGCTTTCCTGTGAACCTGGAACCCCATCATCGTCCTGTAACGGCAGACAAGATCCTTCAGCGTGCGAGCCATGACGTGATGAATACCCGGACGCCCGTTTGCCGTAGGCGGTCCCTCGTAGAACGTGAACCCGGGACGCCCCTCCCGCGCGGCAATGCTCTTCGCGAAGATCCCCTGTTCCTTCCAGAACGCAAGGATCTCCTTCTCGATCGAAGGGTACGAAAGCCTGTCTGTGAGTTCCTTGAACATAGTCAGAGCCGCTCGACGACGCCTTTCATGATCGCAGTGAGATGGGGTTCGGTCTTCCCCGCAACGGCGATGATATCTTCGACCTTCGCGACCTGGAGCGCATCGGGAAAACACTCGTCCGTGATGATCGAGAAGCCGAGGACCCTGAGGCCCATGTGGTTTGCCACGATGTTTTCGGGGACCGTCGACATCCCGACCGCATCGGCCCCGATCAACCTGAGGAACCTGTATTCGGCGCGCGTTTCCAGGTTCGGCCCGGGCACCGCGACGAAGACGCCGCGCTCGATCCGGATCTTCAGGTCGAGCGCGACCTGGCCGGCCAGCGCAATGAGCGCGCGGCTGTACGGCTCCGACATGTCGGGAAACCGGGGGCCGAGGGTGTCGTCGTTGGGCCCGATCAGGGGATTGTCGCCGAGCAGGTTGATGTGATCGGTGATGACCATGATGTTCCCGCGCGAAAACTGCGGGTTCATCCCCCCCGCGGCGTTGGAGATGAGAAGCGTCGTCACCCCCAGGAACTTCATCACGCGCACAGGAAAGGTCACCTGCTCCATCGTGTAGCCTTCGTAGTAATGGAAGCGCCCCTGCATGGCGACGACCTTCTTTCCCCCGAGCACGCCGAAGATGAGCTTCCCGTGGTGCGATTCGACCGTCGAGAGGGGAAAATGGGGGATCTCCCCGTAATCGATGACCGCCTCGGGAACGATCTCGCGCGCCAGGCCCCCGAGCCCGGTGCCCAGGATGATCCCGACCCCGGGTTCCATCGCGGTCTTCGTCCTGATAAACCGGACTGCTTCGTCAATGCGCCTGCGGAGCTCTGTCATTGTCTATGTTCTTCAGTATGCTTTCGACTTCGACCGATTCCTTCCCCGTCCCCAGGGAGGACCCGACCCCGAGATCCTCCGCACCCCCCATGTCGAGCGTCTTGAGGAGGTCGAGCTCGGAGCTCAGGAGCACGCGCAGCCTCCCGATGAGTGATTCTCTCCTCGAATTCAGGCGGTGCAGCTCCGCGTTCAGTTTTGCGAGATCCGCATTTGCCTGTTCGACAATCTTGGCCCCGCGGGACTCCGCCTCCCGGATGATCGTCTCCGACTCGCGCCGGGCGGACTCGTACGTCCTCCCGGTTGCTTCCTGCGCCTGAAGAAGCGTCTGCTGAAGCGTTTTTTCAATCTGCCGGTAGTCTTTGAGCTGCGTCTCAAGCTCGATGATCCGGTCCCGCGACTCCTTCTGGGCCCTGAGAGCTTCTTCGAGGTCCGCAGCGACCATTTCAAGGAACGTGTCTACCTCGACGGGGTCATATCCCCGCATGAGCTTCTTGAATTCCTGCTTCCGGATATCGAGCGGTGTGAGCTTCATGGATTCCTCCGCTGGTGATCAGCTCTTGTTCTCGGTCCGAAAATGGCGGTCCCGATCCTGATGAGCGTCGCCCCCTCTTCGATGGCGACTTCAAAATCACCGGTCATCCCCATGGAGAGGTGGCGCATGGTGACGTTGGCCTGGTGTCCCCCCGCGATCTCATCCCGGAGCTCGCGCAGACGGCGGAACATCGGACGGGACCCTTCAGCCTCGGGGAGAAACGGGCCGATCGTCATGAGCCCCGCTACGACGATATGCTCGCAGGATGCCAGGCTCCTGACGAGCGGGACAACATCGGCGGGAGCGGCGCCGAACTTGGTCTGCTCCCCTGTCGTGTTGACCTCGATAAGGCAATCGATCGTCCTTCCCGCGCTCCCTGCCCGGCGGTCGATTTCCCGGGCGAGGCCGGGAGAATCGAGGGCATGGATCATGTGAACCCAGCCCGCAATGTCCTTGACTTTGTTCGACTGGAGGTGGCCGATAAAGTGCCACCGGATACCTGCCGTGGAGAGCTCGCGGCGCTTTGTGAGAAGCTCCTGGACGTAATTCTCCCCCACATCCACGGCGCCAGCCTCGGCAGCCTCGCGCACGGCAGCGGCGGGGAACGTCTTTGCCACGGCGACGAGCGTCACCTCGGAGGGAGACCGGCCGGCCGCAAGGCAAGCCCGGGATACTCTCTCCCGGATCGCTTTGATATTGTCAGAAATCATTCAAAATCAAGACTTTAATATAATCCTTTGCGGTTTGAAAATCAACGAAGCCGCGCGCGTTCCTTGACTTACCACTGTTTTTTGATTTACTTGATGAAGCAGATTTGCAGGAAACAGGGTATGAGCATCCTCGATTTCGGTAATTTTGACGACGACCCTGATGACGATCAGGGAAGACGGGAGCGCTTCGAGGACGAACTGAAGAAGTACAGGGACTCCCTCAAAGACGGATCTTCCGGCATCACGAACGCCGAGGCGCTCGAGGAGATCGTCAACTACTATTTCGACAACGAGAAGTACGAGGACGCCCTTCACTTCATCAACCAGCTCCTTGCGATCGTCCCCTACAGCTCCGATTTCTGGCACCGCAAAGGGCTGATACTCGCCAACCTGTACAAGTACGAAGAGGCCCTCGAAGCGTACGAAACGGCCCTCCGCTTGAACCCTGTGGACCCGGAAGTCCTCGTGAACAAGGGGATCACCCTCGACGACCTCGGGAGGTTCGAGGAGGCGATCGCGAGCTTCAACGGTGCGCTGGAGATCGACCCGACCCAGGAGGAGGCCCTGTTCAACAAGGGGATTTCGCTCGAAAAGA
>DATJPH010000011.1:0-6203 GCA_035506475.1 Bacteroidota bacterium
GATCTGGTTGTTTAGGTTCCCCTCGGTGCTCAGGACGCTGTATTTCTCCGCAAGAACACTGGCGATCATCTCCTTGGTTGTCGTCTTGCCGTTGCTCCCGGCTACGGCCAGAAACGGGATGCTGAACCTGTCCCTGTAAAGCCGCGCGAGCGCGCCGAGCGCAAGGGCGGTATCCGCGACAAGCAGGAGAGGCTTCCCCGCGGCCTCCGCCAGTGCGGGTTCTTCTTCCACCACGGCCGCGCACGCGCCCGCGGCGAAAGCCGCGCCGACGAACGCGTGCCCGTCGAACGAAGTGCCCCGCAGGGCGACGTACAGGTCGTCCTTCTGCGTGGTCCGGGAATCCGTCGAGATGCGCGTGATGCCCGTGCGGGCGAGGATCTCCCTGTTCCGGAATTCCCGGTGCGGAATCTTTTCGAGATCTCTCGCAGTCAGCCTCATCCGTTCTCCTGGATGAACGAGCGCACTTCCTCGCGGTCGTCAAAGTGGTGACGCGTCGCACCGATCACCTGGTAAGTCTCATGCCCCTTGCCGGCCACGAGGACGACGTCGCCTCTGCGGGCTTTCCCGAGTGCCGCGCGTATAGCCTCGTGCCGGTTCACTTCCGTGTACGTCTCGCCGCCTGCGGGCATGCCCGAGACGATCTCGGCGATGATCGAGACCGGGTCTTCATTGCGCGGGTTGTCCGACGTAACAATCGTGATGTCGCTCCACGCGGAGGCGATGCGCCCCATGATCGGACGCTTCCCCCTGTCCCTGTTTCCCCCGCAGCCGAACACGGTGATGATGCGGCGTCCCCCCGCCGGGCCGAGCAGCTCACGAATCGTCCTCAGGCAATTGTCCAGCGCATCCGGCGTGTGCGCGTAGTCGACGATGGCCGTCCAGCCGGCACGGGGCGCGACGATACGTTCGAACCGGCCGGGCACTGCCTGAACGCTCAGGATCCCAGCTTCGATCGCCGCCGGTGCTATTCCCAGGCCGAGGCCCGCGGCGCACGACGCCAGGATGTTCTGGATATTGAACTTTCCGGTGAGCGGCGAGCTGATGCCAAATTCTTTCCCCGCGTGAACCACCGTGCACCGGCTCCCGTCGATCCGCAGTTCAATGCCGGTCGCGCGCACGTCGCAGGCCGGAGTGAACCCGTATGTGATTTTCCGCCCGGGAGTCCCCTCGAGCATCCTCGCGCCGTACGGATCGTCGGCGTTTACGACGGCGACGCCGCCGGGGCTGACCGAATCAAAGAGTTTCTTCTTCGCGCGAAAGTAATCCTCCATCGAACCGTGATAGTCGAGGTGGTCCTGCGTCAGGTTCGTGAAGACGGCCGCACCGAACCCTATTCCCGCCACGCGCGACATTGCCAGCGCATGCGATGAGACCTCCATCACCGCCGCGACGCACCCCGCGCGCACCATCTCAGCAAGGAGCTCGTGGAGTTCAAGCGATTCGGGCGTTGTGTGCGTCGCCGGGAGCACGCGGTCCGCTATCCTGTAATCGATCGTTCCGATGAGCCCCGCCGGCTTCCCGTCGGCCGCGAGGATCGCCCTGATCAGGTGGCTCGTCGTGGTCTTCCCGTTCGTCCCGGTGATCCCCACGATCTGCAGCCGGTCGGCCGGCCTTCCGTAGAAATTGGCCGAGAGCGCTGCAAGGGCCGCGCGCGCATCGGGCACAAGGACCTTCAGGACCCCGGTATGCATGAAGTACGTGTCGGGACGCGACGCGTCGTCATCGACGACGACAGCCGAGGCGCCTGCCGCGATCGCGTCGTCGATGAACCTGTGGCCGTTCTCGGCCGTTCCGCGCAGCGCCACGAACAGATCCCCGGGCCCGACCCGCCGGGAGTCGTACCGGATGTTGCGCACGGATATATCCTGCGTCAGGACCATCTTTCCGTACATCCCTGAATACAACTTCGTGACGCGGACACCGCCGAGAAGATCGTTAAGTGTCATCGCCGGTGTATGCGTTGTGTGAGCGTACTAGTTTGCCGTAACCAGAGAGAGCGTCCGAGCCTCGCACCGGATCAGAACGCGCGACCCCTCGCGGACATGTTCGCGGGGCCCCGGGTCCTGGCTCACGACGACGCCCGAGCCCTGTACTGCCACGTCAAGGCGCAGGAGCGCAAGCCGGGTGAGCGCCCGGCGGATCGCCAGCCCCCGGACGTCGGGCATGAGCACCGGGCCGGCGATGTGCACGGTCTCATCGGAGGTCGTCAATTCTACTGCCGTGCGCCGGGCCGCCCTCAGGCCCGGGGCGGGCGACTGGCGCACGACGATGGAGCCTGTCCCGCGGACATCCGGCTCAAACCCGCCGGCACGCAGCAAAGATTTTGCCGCGTCAAGCGAGAGGGCCGTGACGTCGGGAACGACCGGCAGGCCGTTCTCTGCCACCGGATCGGTCTGCCGGACTCTGAACCGGCCCGAGGTGGCATAGATTCTCTCCGCGATCGCCCTGAACACCGGCGCCGCGGCAAGGCCCCCGGTGTACCCCCGGTCGCGTGGGTTTTCGATCATGACGATGCATGCGACGACAGGGTCCTGCGCCGGAAAAAATCCGGCGAATGACGCCGTGTAGTCGCTCTCGGTGTACTTCCCGTCGATGACGCGTTTGGCAGTGCCGGTTTTTCCCGCGATCGGCAAATTGGGGAGCTTCGCACTCATGCCGGTCCCCCGCTCGACGACTCCGCGGAACATCTGCGTGAGCTCGGCGGCGGTATTCCGGGATACCACCCTCCGTATCGTCTCGGGCCGGTGCTCACCGACCACTGTGTTGTCGGGAGCGACGACGTTGCGCACGATGAACGGCTTCATGAGCACGCCGTGGTTTGCCACGGCAGCGTACGCGCACAGGATCTGCAGAGGCGTGACGCCGACTTCGTAGCCGTACGCCATGGAATTGAGCGTCGTCCCGGACCACTGGGAGGGATGTTTGAGCTCGCCCCGCACCTCCCCCGGAAGTTCGATGCCGGTGGCGGTCCCGAAACCGTACGCCCGCGCCATGGTGAAGAGTGCATCGGCCCCGATGATGTCGGACACTTTCGCCATCACGATATTGCTCGAGACTTCCATCGCCTCCTGGAACGTGATGATGCCGTGCTTATGCGTGTCGTTGATCGTGTTGCGCTTCTTCCCGTTCGGCAGCCGGACGGTATACGATCCCTGTTCCGCATTGAATTTCTGACCCAGGTCGACTTTTTTCCCTTCAAGCGCCGCCGAGGCGGTGACGATCTTGAAGACGGACCCCGGCTCGAACATGTCCGTGACAACCCTGTTCCTGAAAACCTGCGGGTCCGTCCCGGACGGATCGGCGGGATCCATCCCGGGGTAGTTCGCCATCGCCAGGATTTCGCCCGTCGCCGGATCCATCATGGCGACCAGCCCGCTCTCCGCCTTGTTCCGCTCAATCCCTTTGCGCAGTTCGTCTTCCGCGATGGATTGATATTCCGCATCGATCGTGAGGTTGGCCGCGTCGCCGTCGACCGGGTCGACCCGGGGATAATCCACCGACTGGCGCTCCCGGTTGAGCCCGTCACGCTGAAGGATGAGCCGTCCGTTTTCTCCGCGGAGGAGCGAATCGAGCTCGAGTTCCAGCCCGCTCAGTCCGTTGTTGTCCACTCCGGTGAATCCCAGGACCTGTGCGGCGACCCTCCCGTACGGGTACAGCCTCATGGGCGCCGGGATGGTGATGAGCCCCGGAAACGAGGACACGTTGATCTTCGCCTCCGCCGACGGGTTGACTCCCCTCTCCAGCCAGACGAAATGCCTGGAGGCACCCGAGAACTTGTCGAGGTAGTAGCTCCGCGGCCTGCTGAAGACGGACGCGAATCGCTCCGCGACTTCGCCGGCACGATCGGCAATCATCGACGGGTCCGCGCCGAAGGAGATGAACCGCGCGTTCGTCACAAGGGGATGACCCGAGCGGTCGTACATTGTACCGCGCTCGGCAGGGATCTCCTCCGGTTTCTCGTACTGCCTGCGCGCGCGCTCCTTATAGATTCCGGCATCAATCACCTGGACCTGGACGAGCCGGAGGACAACGAGAAGAAAGAACATGAGCAGGACCGCTTTGACGGCAAGGACGCGGTGATGCCATTCCCTCGCCGAGGGTGCGCGTGCTCCTCCGCCCTTTACATCCGCATTCCGTCCGAGCCTTCTCATGCCTCACCGCGAGTGCTACTGCGATCCGCCGGGTGTGACCCCCAGATCTTTGAGCTTGTCCCGGTCGATGGTAAACCAGATCTGCTCCGTTTGCGAAGGATGGAGGCCGAGCTGGCCCAGCACCGTCGGGCTGAGGTTCTCCAGTGCCGATTTACGGCTGACGTCCGCCCGCAGCGACTTGTTGATCCCCTGGATCTTCTGGTACTCTTCTTCGAGTTGTCCGATCTCCGAGGCGAGCCGGTTGATGCTGAGGATGTTGCTGACGTAGAAGACGATGGCACCCCCGATGCCGAACAGCAGAAGTATGATGTTGAACGTGGAAACCTTCCGGCGTACAACCCGCCTGTTCGGCCGCATGGCGCCCCCCGTCCACCCCGAGGGGGATGTCCCGCCGTAGACGTAACGGCGTTCCCGTTCCTGCGGCGCCCGATCGACGACCTTAACGGCTGTCCTGGCCATAGTCATTTCCCCCGTGTCCGCCCGCCGCGCCGTCTAGCAACGCGCCGCCGCCCTCAGTTTTGCGCTCCGGGCACGCCCGTTGCGCGCAATTTCTTCACCGGCCGCCGTTACGGGTTTCCCCGTCAGGATTTCGAGCCGCGGCTCCCGCGGCGTATCCGGGATGTACTTGTGATGTGATGGAATCCTGTCGGCAGCCTCTC
Organism: Bacteroidota bacterium; assembly: GCA_035506475.1. Classification (GTDB taxonomy): domain Bacteria; phylum Bacteroidota; class Ignavibacteria; order UBA10030; family UBA6906; genus Fen-1273. The sequence goes on from DATJPH010000011.1 coordinate 4,811, forward strand.
CCCGGAAATACTCCTTGACGATCCTGTCCTCGAGCGAGTGGTAGGCGATAACCACACAGCGCCCGCCGGGGCGGAGGATCTCCGGTACCGCCGCAAGGGCATCGCGGAGGCTCGCAAGCTCCCCGTTCACCTCTATCCGTATCGCCTGGTACACCCGCGCCAGCGACTTCGTCAGGAACTTTCCCCCGACGCAACGCTCGATCGCGCCGTTGAGCTCTCCCGACGTGGCCAGAGGCCGCGCGCGGACGATAGCACGGGCAATGCGCCTGGCCGCCCGCTCTTCTCCGTACTCCCGCAATATCCCTTCGAGCTTCTCCTGCGGGTAGACGTTGATGACGTCATGGGCGCTCAGGAGGCACCTGTCGTCCATCCGCATGTCGAGTCTCCCGTCTGCGCGGAAGCTGAATCCCCGCGCCGCCCGGTCTATCTGGTGGGATGAAACTCCGAGGTCGAGCACCAGACCATCGACTTTCGGCGTCCCCAGGGACTCGAGTGCAGACCGGACGTCCCTGAAATTCCCCCTGATGAGCGTGACTCGCGCGCCAAAACGTTCCAGCCTTTTTCTTGATTCCTCGATCGCCTCGGCATCGGCGTCGATGCCGATCAACCGCCCCCCGGAACCGAGACATTCGCAGATCTTTTCGGCGTGCCCTCCGCCGCCGACGGTCCCGTCGACATACGTTCCCTCCCTGTCGGTAATAAGAAGAGAGAGCGTTTCCTCCGCCAGGACGGGCTCGTGATACGTTGACATAGCCGGAGCCTACTTCTGGAGGACCGTCTGAGCGATATTCTCGTAGCTCTCAGGCTGCTTTTTCTGGTACTCCCGGTAGGTTTGCGGGTTCCAGATTTCGATTCGTTCGAGCACGCCGAGTATGAGAACTTCGTTTTCAATCGCAGCCAGCTGCAAGAGCTCCCGGGGAATCGTGATGCGCGATTGCCCGTCGAGCTGCGATTCTATGGCGTTTTGCAGAAGCGTGCGCGTGAAAAACCTGTGCTGAGGATTGGTCGATGAAAGGTGCCGGATGGATTCTTCCAGTTTGCTCCATTCATCAAGCGGATAGACGAACAGGCATTGTTCGTATCCCCTTGTAATGACAAACGTATCGTTCGCCTCGGGGGAGACGTACTTCCTCAACCGCGCAGGGATGTTCATCCTCCCTTTGCTGTCGACCGAGTACTCGTATGATCCCTTGAACGACGACATACGCTGAACGAAACCTCCTGGTTGAAATGGGCATTTTCGGGCAAATTTCTACCCACCAATAACCCACTTTTACCCACCGGTGGTTCGTAAGATATGCAATTGGCCAACAAAGTCAAGTTAATTATGCTGGAAACGGGGCTTTTTCGGTGGGATTTCGCGGATTTGGGGTGTGGGGGGGCTTTCAGGGGG
>DATJPH010000012.1:0-6621 GCA_035506475.1 Bacteroidota bacterium
CGACGGGGACGTCACCGTGCCGATCGGCAGGGGGGACGTGAAGCGGGAGGGGGACGACGCGGTGATATTCACGTACGGCTCGACCGTCGGGTTCTCCCTTGAGGCCGCCCACAGGGTCGCACAGGAGGACGGTCGCGAAACGAAAGTCGTAGACCTCCGCACGCTCCTCCCCCTCGACAGGGATCTCATCATCGGCGCGGTGCGGGCGACCGGGAAGGTCCTGATCGTTCACGAGGACACGCTCACCGGCGGTGTGGGGGGAGAGGTCGCCGCTCTTGTGGCAGAGCATGCATTTCAGTACCTCGATGCGCCGGTCAAACGGGTGGGCGCGCTCGACGCTCCCGTCCCGTTTTCACCGACGCTCGAAGAGGCCCATCTGCCCGACACCGGAAAAATAACAGCCGCGCTGAGAGAACTCCTGAGATACTGACGTCTACCTCAACAGCCAGGAACAGAATATGGCCCGCATCGAAATCATCATGCCCCAGATGGGCGAAAGCATCACCGAGGGAACGATCGTCAAGTGGCACAAGAAGATCGGGGACCAGGTAAAGAAGGACGAGACGCTGCTTGAAATCAGCACGGACAAGGTCGACTCCGAGATTCCCTCCCCCGCTGCCGGGACGCTTGTCGAGATCGTGACTCCTGAGAACGGGACCGTCCCTGTCCGGACGGTGATCGCATACCTTGAATCAGGCCCGGCCGGAGCGGCGCTGAAGCCGGAGGCGCCCATCGCGGCTGTGCCCGCGCCACAGGCCGCTCCCCGGCCCGCCCCCCCGCGGGTCCCGGAGCAGGCGGCGGCGCCCCCCGCGGGCGGAAGGTTCTACTCGCCGCTCGTCCTGAGCATTGCGCGCGCAGAGGGGATCCCCCTTGCCGATCTCGAGCATCTCCCCGGAACGGGGGAGGGCGGCAGGCTCACGAAGAAGGACCTTCTGGCCTATGTTGCCTCCGGGAAGCGCGGGGCCTCTCCGACTCCTGCGGCCGCGTCTCCCGCGGCGCCGGATCCTGTCAAGGCGGCGCCGGGGCCGGTTGCGCTCCAGCCCGCGGACGCGCCCGCGCTCCGCGCGAAGTATCCCGCGCCCGGGTACGAGATTCTGCAGATGAGCAACGTCATGCAGAAGATGGCGCAGCACATGGTCCAGAGCGTCCAGACGTCGCCCCATGTCGCCGCGGTCCACGAAGTGGACATGACCGAGGTCGTGAGGCACCGCGATGCGCACGCGGAGGAGTTCGAAAAGAAGGAGGGCTTCAAGCTCACGTTCACGCCGTATATCGCGGAGGCGGTGGTGAGCGCGATAAAGAAGTACCCTCTCGTGAATTCTTCCGTCGAAGGGGACAAGATCATCCGGAAGAACTTCATCAACCTCGGGCTCGCGGTCGCATCCGATAGCGGGCTCCTTGTCCCCGTGATCAAACACGCCGAGGAGAAGAGTTTCACAGGCCTCGCGCGCGCCGTCAACGATCTCGCGCTGCGGACCCGGACGAAGAAACTCCTCCCCGACGATATCCAGGGGGGGACGTTCACGATATCCAACTTCGGCGTGTTCGGCACGCTGATCGGCATGCCGATCATCAATCAGCCCCAGGTCGCCATCCTGGGGACGGGCGCGATCCGGAAGCGTCCCGTGGTCATCGACGATGCGATCGCGATCCGGTCGATCGCGTACCTGACCCTCTCGTTCGATCACAGGATCATCGACGGCGCGCTCGGGGGGATGTTCCTGGAGGAAATCGTGCAGAATCTCCAGAGGCGCAACAGGCAGACGAAGGACTGAAGGGAAGAACAGATGGAATTTGTCATACAGGAAGTGGTTCCCCCCCGCGTGCCGGGGAGGGAGCGGCCCGACTGGCTCAAGGTGAAGCTCCCCTCGGGAGAGAACTACGCTCGGTTGAGGGGGCTCATCGACGATCACAAGCTCCACACGGTGTGCGAGGAGGCACGCTGTCCGAACATGGGCGAATGCTGGAACGCCGGCACGGCGACGTTCATGATCCTGGGGGATGTCTGCACCCGCTCCTGCGGGTTCTGCGCCGTCACCACGGGGCGCCCGGCCGGACTCGATACCGATGAGCCGTACAGGGTGGCCGAGGCGATCCGCCTGATGGACGTCCGCCATGCCGTGATCACATCGGTGAACAGGGATGAACTCCCCGACGGGGGAGCGACGATATTCGCCGAAACGATCCGCCAGGCCCGAAGGGTCAACCCGAATATCCGCATCGAGGTTCTCGTCCCCGATTTCAGGGGGGTCCGGTGGGCGCTCCAGCTCGTCATCGACGAGCGCCCCGACATCCTGAACCACAATACGGAGACGGTGCCCCGTCTCTACGCGAATGTGCGCCCCCAGGCCAAGTACGCAAGGTCCCTGGAGCTGCTCCGGCGCGGGCACGAGGCCGGCATGGTGACAAAGAGCGGGCTCATGCTCGGCCTGGGGGAGAGGGAGGAGGAGGTCCTCGAGGTCATGCGTGACCTCCGCGCGGCGGGATGCGACATACTGACGCTCGGGCAGTACCTCCGCCCTTCAAATGACCACCTCCCTGTGGCACGGTACGTCCCCCCGGCGGAATTCCTTGAATTCAGGAGCGCGGGGCTCGCCATGGGGTTCCGGCACGTGGAATCGGGTCCCCTGGTACGAAGCTCCTACCACGCCGCGGGGCAGGTTTGAAGGTGCAGGTTTGAAGGACTCCGGGGATTGACTCTTTCGGGGGTTTTCAGTAAATTGAAAAGCTTTATCGAATTCAGGTAGACCATCACCGATACACTGCAGGAGCGGCATCTGTGGAAAAGACAACCCGGTTCTTCAAGACGTCGGAAAACGAGGCAAAGTGGCATCTCCTCGACGCGGACGGCAAGACGCTCGGACGCATCGCCAGCGAGGCGGCACACCTCCTCAGGGGGAAACACAAGGTCGTCTTTACGCCGAACGCCGACATGGGGGACTTTGTCGTCGTCGTCAACGCGTCGAAAGTGAAGATCACCGGCAAGAGGGCGGAACTGAAGGAGTACTTCCACTACACCGGGTACCCGGGGGGTGCGACCTTCGAGCGCTTTCAGGATGTCCTCCGCAAAGACCCCCAGCGCGTGTTCGAACACGCGGTCAAAGGGATGCTTCCGCACAACAGGCTCGGAAAGCAGATTCTGAAGAAAATGAAAGTGTACGCCGGTGCCGAGCATCCCCATGCCGCCCAGCGTCCCGTCCCACGCATCGTTAACAAGGAGTCGTAACGGAGCATGCACCCACAGAACACTCTGGCGGTCGGCAGAAGGAAGACATCCGTCGCGCGCGTGATCCTCGCACCAGGTGCGGGCGCGATCACCATAAACAAGAAATCGTTCGAGCAGTACTTCCCGCTTGAGACGCTCCGGCGCGAAGTGCTCAAACCGCTGGAAGTGACACAGTCCGCCGGGAAGTACGACATCCGCGTCAATGTGGAGGGGGGCGGGGTGTCCGGACAGGCGGGGGCGGTGCAGCTGAGCATCTCCCGGGCCCTTGTCTCGATCAACGATGAGCACAAGCCGCTGCTTCGTGCCGCGGGACTCATGACAAGGGATCCCCGCATGGTCGAGCGGAAGAAATACGGCCAGAAAAAGGCGCGCAAGAGATTCCAGTTCTCGAAGAGGTAAGAGCAGAAGCACGCTGTTGCAAAAAAAACTCATACTTCCGGATTCCGCCGCGAGTGTCACGCCCTGCGTGATGACGGCGGGAGACGAAGGAAGTAGAAGAACTAACTCAACATAAGGAGTACCTGTATGCCCCGCGTCGAAGTCGCCGAGCTCCTTGCAGCCGGCTGTCATTTCGGTCATCTCACCCGCCGCTGGAATCCCAAAATGCGTGCCTACATCTTCATGGAGCGCAACGGGATCCATATCATCGACCTGATGAAAACCCGCATCCTTCTTGAAGAAGCGTGCAACGCCATCAGCAACATCGCGGCCGAGGGGAAGCGCATCCTCTTCGTCGGCACGAAGAAACAGGCGAAGGACGTCGTCCGCGAGGAAGCGGTGCGGACCGGAGAGTTCTACGTCAGCGAGCGGTGGCTGGGAGGGTCGCTGACGAACTTCACGACGATCCGCAAGAGCGTCAAGCGCCTCACGAACATCGAGAAGATGGAGAGCGATGGCACGTTCGACAAGATCACGAAGAAGGAAGGGCTCTTCCTGCAGCGCGAGAAGGAAAAGCTGAACAACGTCCTCTCGGGGGTCGTCGACATGACCCGCCTCCCCGGCGCCCTGTTCGTCGTTGACGTGAAGAAGGAGGCGATCGCGGTCAAGGAGGCCAACAGGCTCGGCATCCCGGTCTTCGCGATCATGGATACGAACTGCGATCCCGACGGGATCGACTACGTGATCCCCGCGAACGACGACGCCATCAAATCGGTCCAGGTCATCACCAAGGCCTTCGCCGACGCGGTGCTCGAAGGGAAGGAACGCTCCTCCGCGCGGCAGGCCGAGATGTCGGCCGAAACCGAGCACAGGGGCAAGGATGCGCCCGAGCCAAAACCATCGTTGAATTGAATCCGGAAGGACGCAGAACGGCAATCATGGCAATCACCAATGAGATGATCAAGAAGCTCCGCGAGATGACGGGCGCGGGGATGATGGACTGCAAACACGCGCTCGAAGAGACGGGCGGGTCGATCGAGGCCGCCGTCGAGGCGCTCCGCAAGAAGGGCGCCGCTGTTGCGCAGAAACGGGGCGACCGGGCAGCCAAGGAAGGGATGATCGTCACGCGGGTGAGCAAGGACGGGAAGACCGGCGTCATCGTGGAGATCAACTGCGAGACCGACTTCGTCGGCAGGAGCGATGATTTCATCGCGTATGCGGGGGCGGTCGCCGAAACGATCGCCGCGCGCAAACCGAAGACCCTCGATGAGCTCCGCACGCTTGCCGCCCCCGGCGGCAGGACGATCGCGGACCTGACGAACGACCTTCTTGCCAGGGTGGGGGAGAAGATCGACGTGCGGCGCTTCACGGTCCTCGAATCGCCGGACGGCGCGGTGTTTTCATACACCCACCTGGGGAGCAAGATCGGCGTTCTCGTCGAATGCATCAACCTGGCGAACGACGCGGCGGGAACCGTCGTCGGGCGCGACGTGGCGATGCAGATCGCGGCGATGAACCCGATGACCGTCGGCAGGGAGAGCATCGCGAAGGAGACCGTGGACCGGGAGCTCGACATATACCGGACACAGGCCAGGAACGAGGGGAAGCCCGCGCCCATCGTCGAGAAGATCGCCAACGGCCGGCTGGAGAAGTTCTACCAGGAAGTCTGCCTGCTCGAACAGATCTTCGTCAAGGACGGCGGGAAAACGGTCCGGGAGTATCTGGCGGAGTCAGGCAAAGGGACGACGGTGAAAAAGTTCCACCGGTTCCACCTCGGCGAAGAGGCACACTGACGTGACAGAGACACCCCGCTTCAGACGCGTGCTGCTCAAGCTGAGCGGCGAAGCGCTCATGGGCGAGCGTCAGTTCGGTATCGATCCTGCCGTGCTGAAGCAGTACGCCGTCGAGATCAAGGGCGTGCACGACCTCGGGGTCGAGCTCGGCATCGTGATCGGCGGGGGGAACATCTACCGGGGGGTCTCGGACTCCACCGACGGGATCGACAAGGTCACCGGCGATCACATGGGGATGCTCGCCACGCTCGTCAATGCGCTGGCCCTGCAGAGCGCGCTCGAGGGCGTGGGGACCCTCACCCGGCTCATGTCGGCGATCCGGGTCGACGTCGTCGCCGAGCCGTTCATCCGGCGGAGGGCAGTGCGGCACCTTGAAAAGGGACGCGTGGTGATCTTCGGGGCGGGGACCGGGAATCCGTATTTCACAACGGACACGGCCGCGGCCCTTCGTGCCGTCGAGATCGAGGCGGACGCGATCATCAAGGGGACGCGCGTCGACGGCGTGTACGACTCGGACCCGGAGCGGAACCCCGCCGCGTTCAAGTTCACCGAGATCTCCTACCTCGACGTCCTGAAAAAGGACCTGAAGGTGATGGATATGACCGCGATTACGCTGTGCAAGGAGAACAAGCTCCCCATCCTCGTCTTCAATATGAACACCCGGGGGAATTTCAGGAGGCTTATTCTCGGGGAAGAAGTGGGAACCACCGTGCTGGAGCTCTCGTCATCAGCTCGCTAACAACCGGGATCGGAGACCACCATGGTAAAGAACATACTCAAGGAAGCAGAAGACAAGATGCATAAGGCGGTGGAGGTCGTCCGCGCCGAGCTTGCCAAGATCAGGACGGGCAAGGCGACGACGGCGCTCCTCGACACGGTCAGGGTCGATTACTACGGGACGATGACGCCGCTTGCCCATTGCGGCAACGTCAGCGTCTCCGACGTCCACACGCTCACGATCCAGCCGTACGACAAGGGGATGCTGGAGCACGTCGCGAAAGCGATCCAGACCGCCAACCTCGGGCTCAACCCGATGAAAGACGGCGACGTGGTCCGCGTGCCCATCCCCGCGCTGAACGAGGAACGGAGGCGGGAGCTTGTGAAGCTGACGAAGAAGTTCGGCGAGGACGGCAAGATCGCCATCCGGAACGTCCGCCGCGACGCGATCGAGCACCTGAAGAAGTCGGAGAAAGCGGAGCACTTCTCGGAGGACGAGCGGAAAAA
>DATJPH010000013.1:0-7681 GCA_035506475.1 Bacteroidota bacterium
CCGGGTTGTATCTTTGCGGAAACTACCGGGGGGGGATCGCCGTGGGAGACTGCGTCATGAGCGGCGAGCGGCTCGCCCGCCGCATCGCGGAAGAATCATCAACTATCGTGAAGGTGAACAGATGAGTACCGTCGACTCGCACGTGGCGTCGTTTCCCGTCTCGCGTCTGCGCAGGCTCCGGATGACGGAGACCGTCCGCTCGATGGTCCGGGAAACCCGCCTCGGCCCGGAAGACTTCATACTCCCGCTCTTCGTGGTCCCCGGATCGAACGTCAAAAAGGAGGTCTCCTCCATGCCGGGGGTCTACCAGATGTCGGTGGACCAGATCGTCCGGGAGTGCGCCGATGTGCACGCGATGGGGATCCCCGCGGTCATATTCTTCGGGATCCCCGAGGAGAAGGACGAGGTGGGCTCCGGCGCGTACGACGACCACGGCGTTGTCCAGGAGGCGCTCCGGGGAGTGAAGAAGGAGGTCCCCGGGCTCTTCCTCATCACGGACGTCTGCCTCTGCGAATACACCTCGCACGGGCACTGCGGGATCGTTAAGGGGAACGAGATCGTCAATGATGCATCGGTCGAGCTTCTCGTCCGCGAGGCCCTCTCGCACGCGGAGGCCGGCGCGGACATGGTGGCCCCCTCCGACATGTTCGACGGGAGGGTCGGCGCGATCCGGCGCGGCCTCGACGAGAACGACTTCCCGAACGTCCCGATCATGTCGTACGCGGCGAAGTACGCCTCCGGGTTCTACGGGCCGTTCCGCGAGGCGGCCGAGAGCACCCCCAAGTTCGGCGACAGGCGCTCCCACCAGATGGACCCCGCGAACGCCGCCGAGGCGATGCGGGAAGTGGCGCAGGACATCGCCGAGGGGGCGGATATCGTCATGGTCAAGCCGGCCATGCCGTACCTGGACGTCCTCTACCGCGTCAAGCAGCAGTTCGGGATGCCGACCGCGGCGTACAACGTGAGCGGCGAATACGCGATGGTCAAGGCCGCCTCGCGCCTGGGATGGATCGACGAGGAGCGGGTCATGATGGAGATGCTCACCGGCATCAAGAGGGCCGGGGCGGATATGATACTGACCTACTTCGCGAAGGCGGCGACAAACGTCCTCCGGGGGAAGCGGTGACGGGTGACCTGAAAAGGGAAAAATCAGATCTCCTGTTCGCCCGGGCGGTCAATGTCATCCCCGGCGGCGTGAATTCCCCCGTGCGGGCGTTCCGGTCCGTGGGCTGTTCACCCCTGTTCATCGCGAAGGCCAGGGGTGCGAGGGTCTGGGATGTGGACGGGAACGAGTATATCGACTACGTCGGGTCCTGGGGGCCGATGATCCTGGGGCATGCCGATCCCCGCGTGGTCGGGCCGGTGACCGCCGCGGCGGAATCGGGGACGAGTTTCGGCGCGCCGACGGTGCTCGAGGTGAGCCTGGCCGAGCTTATCACGCGGATGGTCCCCTCCGTGGAGATGGTCAGGATGGTGAACTCCGGCACGGAGGCGACGATGAGCGCGCTCCGTCTGGCGCGCGCGTACACCGGCAGGGAGAAGGTGATCAAGTTCGAAGGGTGCTACCACGGCCATGCCGATGCCTTCCTTATCAGGGCGGGATCGGGCGCGATGACGCTGAGCGTTCCCGACAGCCCGGGTGTCCCTTCGGCGGTTGCCGCGCTGACGCTGAGCGCGGTCTTCAACGACCTCGGTTCGGTTGCCGCGCTCCTGCAGCAGCACGCCGGAGAGGTCGCCGCCGTCATCGTCGAGCCGGTCGTCGGGAACATGGGGTGCGTGTTGCCGGAGAGCGGATTCCTTGAAGGGCTCCGCAGACTCTGCACGGAATCGGGAGCGCTCCTGATATTCGACGAGGTGATGACCGGGTTCAGGCTTGCCCCGGGCGGGGCACAGCAGCGCTTCGGCGTGAAGCCCGACCTGACAACGCTGGGGAAGATCATCGGCGGGGGACTCCCCGTGGGGGCGTACGGGGGGAAAAGGGAGATCATGGCGCTTGTCGCCCCGGCCGGGCCGGTCTACCAGGCGGGGACGCTCTCGGGGAACCCTCTTGCCATGACCGCGGGGCTCGAGACGCTCAGGATACTCTCGGGCGATCCGTCGATCTACGACGCGCTCGAGAGGAGATCACGGGCGCTGGAGGAGGGGATCGCAGGGACGATCCGCTCGATGGGTCTCCCCCTCACGCAGAACCGTGCCGGCTCCATGTCGACCCTATTTTTCACGCAGGAAAAGGTCCGTGACTACGGGGGCGCCCTGGCCTCGGACACCAAACGGTTCGGCGTCTATTTCCGGGAGATGCTCCGCCGGGGGATTTATCTGGCCCCCTCGCAGTTCGAGGCCGGGTTCGTCTCGGCGGCGCACAGTGATGAGGATATCGCGCGGACGATCGACGCCAACCGCGAATCACTCATCGCCGCGTTTGCGGCCCGTTAGGAGATGGACAATGTTCACACTGAAGTGCGGCTCCTACCCCGACGGGGCGGAAATTCCGCTCCGCTTCGCCCACAGGTCCGTCCGGGGCGGAGGAAACGTCTCCCCCTCGTTCAGCTGGGCCGAGCCCCCGGCCGGGACGAAATCCTTCGCCCTCTCGATCGTTGATCCTCACCCGGTGGCCAATAACTGGGTCCACTGGTTCCTCATCGACATCCCGTTCCAGGAGCGCTCGATCGCCGAAGGCGCCTCCGGAACGCGAAAGCTTCCCGCCGGAGCGAAGGAGCTCCTCAATTCGTACAACGAGATGGGGTACGGGGGACCGGCGCCGCCGAAAGGGTCGGGACGCCACCCGTACGTCGCGACGCTCTACGCGCTCGACGTGCCGTCGCTCCCTCTTGCGAAGGACACGCTCCTGTCGGCGTTCCTGAGGGCTGTCGAAGGGAAGGCGATTGCGGAAGCGCGGATGACGGGGTACCACGAACGATAGCGAGCGCCTCCCCGGCTACAGCATCGAGGCGACGTACCGGGCAATGGCGGGGGATGCGGTCAGCCCGGGCGAATCGATCCCGACGAGACTGATCAGGCCCGGGAGCCCGCGCGCGCTCTCCTCCCTGATAATGAAATCTCTCGGGGGCTCTCCCTGCGCCTGCAGCTTCGGCCGTATCCCGCTCATGTCGGGCGTCAGCTGTTCGTCCCGGACGTGGGGGAGTATCCGGCGCACCGAGGCGCCGAACTCCGCGCGTTTGGACTCGTCGACCCGGTAGTCGAGCGCGCGGTCCTTCTGGTACTCGATATCCGGACCGAACTTCAGCCTCCCCCCCAGATCCAGGACGGCATGGACGCCGAGCGTCTCGTGCGTCGGGACCGGGTAGACAAGCCGGCTGACGCACGTGCTCAGTGAGGCCGGGAGCGAGAAATAGCAGCCCCGGCTGTAGTGGAGCCTGTACCCCTCGCTCTCCACGTCAATGCCGGCCAGAGACGCGATCGTGTCGGATTCAAGCCCGGCCGCGTTGATGACACGCTCCGAGGTGAACGTGGAGCGGGATCCCCCCTCCTGGACAGTGACCAGGTAGTCGCCGGAGCGGCGTTCGAGCCCCACCACCGTGCAGTTGGTCTGCACCGCGGCACCCCCCTCCTTTGCCGCCGCGTGATAATAGTCCATGAGCCCGTGCGCGCTGATGATCCCCGTGTTGGGGGAGAAGAGTCCGCCGACGGTGACGATCTGCGGCTCCAGCGCAAGGACCTCTCCCCTCGTCATCATGCGCAGCTCGACGCCGTTGGCGTTCCCGAGCGCATAGAGCCGCTCGAGCTCCGGCACCTCTCCGGGCCGGGTTGCGGTGATGATCTTCGTGATCCGCCTGTGCGGTATCCCGTGCCGGGCGCAGATCTCATAGAGGAGGCGGTTCCCTTCCACGCAGAGGCGGGCTTTGAGAGAGCCGGTCTGATAGTAGATCCCCGCGTGTATCACCTCGCTGTTCCGGCTGGAGGTCTCCTGTCCGTATTTCGGGTTCCGCTCGAGAAGATAGAGGGGGGCGCACCGCGCGGCGAGCTCGGCGGCGATCGCCAGCCCCACGGCGCCGCCGCCGATGACGGTCACTGCGGCATCGGCCATATTTACTCCATGACGTGCGGTGATTCCACGAGGACCCACGAGCTGTCGGGAGAGATATTCGCGCTCCTGAAGAACTCCGCGGTGTCCCTCCGCCGGGAATTGATCCTCACCCTGAGCCCCGACGAATAGAGGAGGAGGGGGATGTCGTTTTTGGAGTCGCTCGCCGCAAACAGGGGAACCGTCTTCGTCCGGGCACGGAGCGCGTCGATTTTTCCTCCGCGTATCGGTATCGGCCCCGCCGTCGTGCCGGTGAGGAGACCTTCATCGACACCGAGCTCTATGCCGATGACATTTTCCGGGGGGATGCCGAAATGTGCGAAGACGGGCTCCACGCTCCACTTGTTGCTCCCGGAGACCGCCCAGATCTCGAACCGGCGTTCCTTGAGAGCGCCGATCAGGTCAACGGACTCGCGAATGAACCGGGCGCCGCGGGGGAGATCCCTGCCGCCGAGCCTGAATCTCCCCGGCGGGCCCGAAAACTCCTCCTCGTACGCCTCCCGTGCCAGTGTGCGGACCTCCCCGGGAGTGTACCCCGCGAAGAGCCGGACGATGTCCGCGCAGGCTTTCGTCACGGCCCCGGAGGCTATCTGGTCGAAATACCAGCCAAGGAGCAGTTCTGCAAATGGCGCGAACGCAGGGTGCCCGGCGCGGGCCTCCGGGGTGAGCGCACCGAGTGTGTCGTACAGCCTCCCGATCTCGGATCGCCTGGGGTGGTCCGTCCAGACTTCGGCGGGGGAGCGCCTGAAGTGGAAATGCCTGATCTGCCTGTAGAACATCGATTCCCCGATGTCCCCCTGTATGACCGTCCCGTCGCAGTCAAAGACGGCCAGTGGGCGGGGTTCCGTGCCGTGGTTGGAGTGCGAGGCGAGAAACGCCGCGACGCCGGGTTCTTCAAGTATGTTCATGCTCCAACATACAAAGGCGGACCCGGAAGAGCAAGAATTGCAACTCTCGGGCGAAAGCCGTATATTGATCCATGACGCGTGCCCGACCGAGTGAGTCCGCCCCGCTTTCCCCGGGACGGATTTTCTGTTATTGACGATACTGCACGACGACAATCCGTAATTTCTGCATCATCGCCCACATCGACCACGGCAAATCGACGATCGCCGACCGCCTGCTCGAGAGGACCGGCACGATCACTCCACGCGAAATGAAATTCAACCAGGTCCTCGACGACATGGACCTGGAGCAGGAGCGCGGCATCACGATCAAGCTCCACGCCATCCAGATGCACTACGCCGCCGCCGACGGCACCCCCGTGACGCTCAACCTTATCGATACCCCCGGCCACGTCGATTTCTCGTACGAGGTCTCCCGTTCGCTCGCCGCGTGCGAGGGGGCGATACTCGTCGTGGACGCCTCGCAGGGGGTGGAGGCCCAGACGATCAGCAACCTTTACCTTGCGATCGACGCCGGCCTCGAGATCATCCCCGTCATCAACAAGATCGACCTCCCTGGCGCGATGATCGACACGGTCAAACAGCAGATCAGGGAGCTTATCGGCTGCCGCGACGAGGAGATCATCCTCGCGAGCGCCAAGTCCAATATCGGGATCGACGAGATCCTTGAAGCCGTCGTGAAGCGGATCCCGCCTCCCGCGGGGGACCCGGCGCTTCCCCTGCGCGCCCTGATATTCGATTCGGTGTTCGACGCCTACCGCGGCTCGGTTGTGTACATCCGCGTCGTCGAAGGAACGCTCCGCGAGGGGGACAGGATCATGTTCTTCCACACCGGGAAGCCCTTCGACGCCGAGGAGGTGGGGGTGCTCGAGATGAAGCGCCTCAGGACGGGAGAGCTGACCGCGGGAAACGTCGGGTACCTCATCGCGGGGGTGAAGGACGTCCACGAGACGAAGGCCGGCGACACCGTCACGTCGGCCTCGCGCCCGGCGGAGAGCCCGTTGCCCGGCTACAAAGAGGTGAAGCCGATGGTCTTCAGCGGCATGTACCCGACAAACGCCGAGGACTTCGAGGACCTGCGCGGCTCCATCGAAAAGCTCCAGCTCAACGACTCCTCGCTCATCTACCAGCCCGAGACCTCGACGGCGCTCGGGTTCGGGTTCCGGTGCGGGTTCCTCGGCCTGCTGCACATGGAGATCGTCCAGGAACGGCTCGAGCGGGAATACAACCAGAACATCATCAACACGGTCCCGAACGTCGAGTACCGTGTGACGAAGACAAGCGGTGAGGTCGTCCTTGTCGACAATCCCTCGACGATGCCGGCGCTCGGCGAGGTCGCCATGGTGGAGGAGCCGTTCGTCAAGGCGCAGGTCATCGTCCCCGTGGAATACGTCGGGAACATCATGAAGCTCTGCATGGACCGGAGGGGGATCTACAGGAACACCACGTACCTTGACCCCACCCGCGCGGACATCACGTACGAGCTCCCGCTCTCCGAGATCATATTCGATTTCTACGACAAGCTGAAGTCGACGAGCCGGGGGTACGCCTCCTTCGACTACGATCTCCTGGATTTCCGCGAATCGGATCTCGTGAAGCTCGACATACTCCTCAACGGCGAATCGGTCGACGCGTTCTCCAGCATCGTGCACCGCGACAAGGCGCACGACTGGGGGAAGAAGCTCTGCGTGAAGCTCCGGAAGCTGATCCCCCGGCAGATGTTCGAGGTCGCCATCCAGGCGGCGATCGGGAGCAAGGTCGTCGCGCGCGAGACGATCTCCGCGATGAGGAAGAACGTCCTGGCGAAGTGCTACGGCGGAGACATCACGCGCAAGCGGAAGCTCCTCGAGAAACAAAAAGAGGGGAAAAAGCGTATGAAACAGGTGGGACGCGTGGAAATCCCCCAGGAGGCGTTCCTGGAGGTTCTCTCAATGGAAGACGAATAAGGAGGCCCATGGCAAAAAGCAACCGGTCGCCGGCCGGGAAGGAACACGAGGAAGCGAAGAAGGAGCCCGTGAAAGATTTTCTGAAGGACCTTGTGTTCGTTCTCGTCTCGTTTTTTTTCCTCAACAGCTTCGTGCTCGCCTCGTTCGAAGTCCCCACGGGGTCGATGGAGAATGAGATCATGGCGGGGGACTTTCTCTTCGTCAACAAGTTCATATACGGCGGGACGACGCCGCGAACCATCCCTTTTACAAACGTCCGGCTCCCCTGGTTCAGGGTCCCCGCGTTCAGGAGCGTCCACCGCGGGGACGTCATCGTCTTCGAATTCCCCGGCCAGCGGGAGGAGATCCAGTCCCCCGAGTTCATGTTCTACCTCAAGCGCTGCGTCGCGCTCTCGGGGGACACGGTCCAGGTCAACAACAGGATCCTCTACGTCAACGGGAAGCCCGCGCCCATCCCCCGGAACATGAAGTTCAACAACATGAACCCGCGCCCGCAGGGGTACGCGGACCCGAAGATCTTCCCCCGCGACGCGCCGTACAACGAGGACTTCTGGGGGCCGGTCGTCGTGCCGAAGAAAGGGGACGTGATCGACCTGAACGCCTCCACCTACCTCCGGTGGGCGACGTTCATCGGGAGGGAGGGACACAGGGTCCGCCTCGATGACCGCGCCCGCGTGACCGTCGACGGCGTCCCCGTCACGACATACACGGTGGAGAGGAACTACCTCTTCGGCATGGGCGACAACAGGGACAACAGCCTTGACTCGAGGTTCTGGGGTTTCATCCCC
>DATJPH010000014.1:0-2417 GCA_035506475.1 Bacteroidota bacterium
TGCACTCGCGATGACGGCTACGGAGCGAATATGAGCGCGCCGATCGTGCCAATGTCCCACCATGACTGGTTCTGAAGGTACCCGGCCCAGATGTGCTGGTTCTTCCTGAAGCTCGTCCCGTCGTTATCATTGAAAGCCACATCGAACCCGATCTTGGACCCCGGCTTCGCGACGACGCCCGGCATCCCCGCAAGCGGGAGCCGCGCGATGATCGCGTACCCGTTCTTCGTCCGGTGAAAGAATGTTTCCCCTCCCGGGACGAGATTCGGCTTCACGAGATCAGGGGCGGAGGCGCCCTGCCAGGCGATCGAAGAAAAATCTGTCTGCCGGTACTCCGGGAGACAGAGGTGGCGGTACGTCCCCGGCGTGGGAGGATCATGCCCCTGCAATGAGTTATCGCGCGCGTCGATCACGACCTCCATGCAGTCCGCGTCCCACGGGTATCCCATCCGCGGAAAGTCCCAGTGCGCAACGACGCTGTCGTCTGTCACCGCGGCGCCGATGTACAGGTAGGTCCGGTCGTACATCGCGTAGATGTCCGCGGAAAGATCCTTCACGCCGTGCCAGGCCTGGTTGCCGAAGAGGAGGCGTCCGATCTGCGAGGGGCTGTCGATCGTCATCGGGTCGGCGCGGTTCCACCCGGTCCACGAGCCGTCGAGAGAAGGAGGATTTTTGGCCCCGTGGGCGACGCCGACGTAGAAGTCGTGCGTGACCGCCGCTGCGTACGATCCTGATTTCACCTGGAGTGCAATCGGGTAGAGCTGGTTCTCTTTCGTGTAGCCGGAGAAACGGACCGGAATGTCCACCCTCCTCGTTTCGTACGGCGCGAGCGACATGGTCATCGCGGGGAAATCCGGCCCATTGCCCGAAGGACGGCGCCCCGCGCCCCGGGCCGGCACGTACGCCGGCTTCCACGCGGGGTCGGGCTTCAGTGCCGCGGAAACCTCCACCTGGTTCCCCGTCAAATTCGTCACGGCAACATTGAGCCTCTCCCCCTGTCCATCGGAAAGGAGAAGCGACGCCGAAACAGGCGGTCGCACGATGAAATTCTTCCAGAGCGTGTCGGTTCCAAATGAGATGGCAGCCCGGTACATTGCGGGCGGAACCCCGGGAGGAACGTCTACCAGAAGCGTGAACTGCGAGTCACGCTTCGCCTGCACTGTCGCGGCAACGGGCGTGAGATGCTCCGCCCAAAGGCCGTCATTACACTGCGGGGAGACGAGCGACCTCCGCTCCAGGGGGCCTTTGTTCGTCGGCACCAGGTTGACGATCCCGCCCCACCAGCCGAGTTGACTCTGCACCTGTTCCTTCCAGTCGGGAGCAAGGGAGAACCTGAGCGTTCCCGTGACCGGAGTATCCCCCCCGTTCAGCACGTCGACATAAAGCGTGTTCTTCTCCCCCGCGATGAGCGCACTGTCAATCGTGACAATGGCGCCCCCTTCGCCGTCCACGTTTGCGGGATTGGACAGGCTGAGCTTGACTCTGGAGGGGAAATGCAGGAGGAGATGATCCCCGTCCCTCGTGTACCTCGCGCGCGCGCCATTCACCGTGACAGATTCGGCGCGGGGGGCATAGACATTCATCACCGGAGGCAGGTCGCGGGGATATGCGTACACGAAATTCTGTTCGCTTTCGTCGACAATGACATCGAGCGCATTCCCGTTCCACTTGCACTGAATGTATCCCAGCGGGACCGGACAATCGACAAGCGCCGAGGGCCCGTCCATGATCTTTTCCACGTTGAACCCCGCGGCCAGGACGGCACTCCCCTTCACCTCTCTCACGATAGAGTACGACGGGAGCATGGACCGGAGCGCCCAGTGGACGTCCGCACTGACCAGGTCACGATCGGCACCGCGGTACACGACGTATGATCCCGGTTCGGGACCCGCAGTAAACGACGTGACGACGGGACTTGCGCCGTAGGCGTGTATGAGGCTGACGAACGTCGTCTGTTTCCCCACGCGACGCGTCATGAGAAGAGGAAAAGGGGCATTGTCGGGCGCAGACTGTTTGTAAAAACCCCCGATCGGCGGGGTCGATGCCTTGATGACATCAGTCCCCCTCTCGCCGATCACGCGCACCATCAGGTGCTCCCCTTTGTCCGTAAATATTCCCTCGAACGAGCTGTCCGTCGACGCTTCATCAATGTCGGTGAGCTGGTCGTAGCCGGGGATCCCCGGCTTGTTCCCGAACAGATCGACAGGCTGCCGCTCGAGGTTCAGACCCTCAAGCGCAAGCCGGCCGAACCCGTGCAGGGGGAGGTCATACGTGTGGACGTCGGGAGATTCCGCGTCGAAGAGATCGAGAAAATAATCTCCGCACTGCACAAGCGTCCTTGTCAGCTTGACGCCGTGATACTCGGTTGTCGATCCCCCGGATGCCACCTGAAAATCCGGCAGCGCGCCGAAGAAATT
>DATJPH010000015.1:0-9314 GCA_035506475.1 Bacteroidota bacterium
CGCCGAAATGAGCAGGCCGATGAGCGTGATGAGCGAACGCACATTCGCCTGAGGGATTTTTTGAGCGAGCTGCGCCCCCCAGTATCCCCCCGCAATCGTCCCCACCGCCATGATCCCCGCGCTCGGCCAGTCCACAAGCCCGGTGGCAATGAAATAGACCGCGGCCACGACGTTGATAAGGAATCCGAGCCTCACCTTGAGGGCGTTCATCACATGGACGTCGCCGAACCCGAGCAGTCCCAGCGAAGCGAGCATCAGGATGCCGATCCCCGCGCCGAAATATCCTCCGTACACCGCCACCGCAAGCTGGAACAGGGCGGCCCCCGCCACCCATGAGCGGGGGGGATCGGCGCCGTGCATTGCCGTCAGGCTTTTTCCGGCCAGCCGTGTGAACAGACGGTTGAACGTGCTGTGCGCCATGAACAGCACGGTGGCAAAGAGAATCAGAAACGGCACAAGCGTATCAAACACGTGAGAGGGGGTGCGGACAAGAAGTATGCCGCCGGCAAGCCCCCCGGCGAGGCTCACGGGGGCGAAGACCGCGAGCCAGCGGGAGACGGACTTCGCGGCGTGCCTGTAGCTGTACGCGCTGCTGAGCGCGGCGGGGAGCAGCGCGATCGTGCTTGTCGCGTTTGCGGCGATCGAGGGGAGCCCTCCGAATATGAGCGTCGGGAACGTCACGAGCGTTCCCCCGCCGGCAATCGCGTTCATCACCCCGGCGATGCATCCGGCGACCATGAACGCGGCGATGTGGAGGAGGTCAGGCATGCTGCTCCGCGGTTGCCGGCTTCTTCCGGAGGGGGAATATCCCCGCCGCCAGGACAATCGCCGCGGGAACGACAGGGACGGAATACCGGGCCCATCCGACAATGAACGCATGGACAAGGAGGAAATACAGAAAGAGGAGTATGGCGGTCTCCGCCTCCGGGACGGACTTCCGGAGCCGCCATGACCCTGCGAGCGCGCAGAGGAACAGCGGGATCTGTATGCATGCCAGGAATATCGACTTCGGCCGCGATTCGCTCATGTAGCAGAATGTCAGGAGGTTGATAGCCGTTCTTTTCACCGCAAAGACCGGATCGCTCAGGCTCATGCGGAACGATGAAGCGGCAAGTATCCTGTCGCCGGCCGGGTCGACGGGAGTTGCACCCGTACCCTCCAGCAGCGAATCGATCCTCTCTTTCCCGAGCATCCAGAGATCGAGCGTTGAGAAAGGCATGCGGCTCCAGTACATACCGATCGCGTCCCCCTGCACGCGGTTGAGACCGAGTGACGTGTGCACGGGGACGACGTATCCGCTTTCCACATAATTCCGTAGTGTCCAGGGAACTACGACAAGGAGGCAGGTGACGAGGAGTATCGCCGCCGCAGGCACCGCCTCTTTTCCGGCGCGGCGCAGCACCAGCACGGCGGCGACGGCGGAGAACGGGAGGATGACGGACTTTGTCAGCGTCGTGACGCCCATGATCACGCCCGCGAGGAACGAGCGCCCGCGGGTGGGGCGCGCGGCAAGGAGGAGCAGCGCGAGAAGCGCGGCGGTCACGAGAAACGTGTGCACCGTTTCAATCCAGATCCTCGCCGTGTACCAGAGAAGCATCGGGTGGACTGCGCACAGGGCCTCCGAGGCCAGGGCGATCTTCCTGGCATGGATTCTCGAGGCGGCAAGGAACCCGAGGAAACACGTCAGTCCGTGGACGACGCACTGGAAGACCTGCACGGGGATGAACGACCTCGTCCCCCCGATGGTCATGATCCCGGCGACAATCGCGGGATAGACCGGCCCCCTGTCGAACTCCGGAACGAGTTTCCCGGGGCCGCTGTAGACGAACCCCTGGCCGGAGGCGATGTTGGACGCCAGGTCGCCGAGTTTGTCGGGGTCGATGTTCGCCGCGAACGGCTCCCTTATCGCGGGATAGATGACAAGGGCGAAGGCAAGCGCGAGCGACGCTGCGAGGCCGGCGATGAGGGCCGGGGCTGTCCATCGTGTCACAGGTTCCTCTTCCAGAAGTCGAGCATCGTGCTGTACAGGTGGACGCGCGCCGGTTCATCGGCGATACCGTGCATCCGCATCGGGTAGACCATCAACTCGAAGAGCCTGCCCGCGCGGATCAACTCGTCGGCGAACCGCCATGTGTTCTGAATATGGACGTTGTCGTCATACGTCCCGTGCACAAGGAGCAGCCTGCCGTGGAGGTCCTTCGCGTAGCGCAGGAGCGAATTCTCCTCGTAGCCCTCCCTGTTCTCGTTCTCCGTCTTCATGTACTGCTCCGCCCATTTCGTATCGTAGAACCGGAAGTCGGTCACGCCCGCGACCGCAATCCCCGCTTTGAACTCCGCGGACCGGGTCATCGAGAGGATCGTGCAGGTCCCTCCCCCGCTCCACCCCCAGATGCCGATACGCGAAGAGTCCACGAACGTGCGGGCTTTCAGCCAGCGGACTGCGTCGACGATGTCGTCAAGTTCCGCACGTCCCTCCAGGCGCCGCGCCCCGACAGTCTCGAGCGTCTTGCTGATCCCCGCGGCGCTCCTGTTGTCACACCGGAACACGATGTACCCGTTCTGCAGAAGAAGATTTTCCCAGTATATTTCCCGCTGCCAGATGTCGAGAACGACCGGGGCGGAAGGGCCGCTGTAGACATACATGATGACCGGATACTTTTTCCCGGCCGCGGGGTGCTCCGGCATGAGGATCTGCGCCGGCATCGGGAATCCGTCACGGGCGTGGACAGTGAAGAACGCGGGGTACCTGAGCGAAAACCGGTCGAGGAGGCCGGGACGCGGCCCGGCGATGAGAACGGTCTTCCTCCCGAGGGCCTCGTGGATCGAAAGCGCGGGGAGACTGGATGCGCTCGAGTACCTGTCGGCATAATACCGGCCGTCGGGGCTGAACGACACCATATGCGTCCCGTCGCCTTCCGATAGCCGGGTGAGCCCCGTGCCGTCAAACCGCGCCCTGTAGAGATGGCGTTCCATGGACGATTTCTCGAGCGCCGTGAAGAAGACGACCCCCTCCTTTTCGTCGACGGCAATCGATTCGTCGCCGGATATCCGGATCTGCCAATTCCCCTGTGTCACACAGCCAAGACATGTCCCGTTCATTGCATACATGTAGAGATGCCTGTACCCGTCCCGCTCGGAGGGCCAGAGAAACCTCTTCCCATCCCGCAGGAAGCGGAGCCCGTCGAGCACGTTCACCCAGTCCGTGTCGGTCTCCTTCAGCACCGGCGTCAGCTGTCCCGTGGCGCGGTCGGCAAACGAGAGATCAAGTTCCGTCTGGAGCCTGTTCACTGTCTGGACACTGAGGCTCTTTCCGCCGGGGAGCCACTGAACGCGGACGATGTATTCGTAGGGCCGCGCGCTGAAATCAACCCACGCCGCCTTCCCGCCGTCGACGGAAGCGATGCCGAGACGGACGGAGGGGTTCCTCTCCCCCACTTTCGGATAGCGCTGTGTGATGACGCGGGGGGTCCACGGTTCCACGTCGACGTAGTGCTGGAGGCTCACCCCCGATTCGTCGGTCCTGAGGAAGGCAATCGCTTTCGAGTCGGGTGACCACCAGTACCCCGTATCGTGCCTGTCGAATATCTCCTCCCAGTAGAGCCACGAGAGCGTCCCGTTGAGCAGGCTGTCGCTCCCGTCGGACGTGAGGCGCGTCTCGGTCCCTTTGCCCGGGTCGTATACGTAGAGATCGTGCGCACGGACGTAGGAGACCTTGTTCCCGTCCGGCGAGAGGGCAACGCACGACTGCGCCCCGCGCGGCAGCGCCAGACGCGAGACCGCGGATGACGGGATATCAAGAAGGAGTATCTCCCCCCCGATGAGGTAGAGCGCCCTCTTCCCCGCACCGTCGATCTCCGCGGGGAACGGGAGCGCGCGCGGGGCTTCTTCGCCCAGCAACGTGCGGAATGCGGCAAGGATCTTCCCCTGATCCACAAGGGGCGTGCGCGCGCCCGTGGAGGGGATGAGAAGTTCAAGCGTCCGCTCCTGCAGTGGCCTCCGGGTATCGTACAGGAGGCAGCGACCATCGTCCAGCCATTTGAGCTGCGGTGTCGCCGCCGCTTCTGCAGGTCCCGGGCCGCAGAGCCATGCGACGGAAAGAGGCAGGGAGCCCGCCGTGGCGCCTGCATTTGACTCCTGCGCCCCGAGTGCCGGGGGAAGGAGCGTGAGGAGCGCACAGAGAACGGAGTACCGGTAGCGTTGTTTCATGGTCGCGACTCAGGCTTTGTGAACGGGGAGTATGTGTCCCGGCTGTGTGGATTCCCAGCCGATAAGCGCCTGCACCGCCTTCGATCCCTTCGACCGGCTCGCGCCCTCGATGTAGTGCACGCCGGGGAGAGACGGGTCCTCCCCCCGCGAGAGCGCGACAGTATCCCCGAGGTTGGTCTCCCCGACGTAGTTCACCTGGAGAAATCCCGGAACATGAGACCTCACGAACGCATCGTCGTAGCAATCGAATATCCATTCGAGGTACCGGGCGTTGTTGACGTGGTTGTTCACGTCAAGATCGCTCAGGTGAACGTTCCGTTCGTACACAGGGCGCAGGGTCTGCACGGGGAGGAGTTTCTTCAGAGGCTCGTCGAGAGCGCGGCCATGGTCATTGGCCGGCAGGGGAATGGGGAGAACGCCGGCGGGGTGCGGTCTGAATGCCGCCGTGTCCATCAGGAGCCATCCCGTCGAGGCCTCGAGCAGGATGTTCCCCCCCTGATCACTCATCCGGAAGTCGCGGATAAACATGAGCCCGTCGGTCGTTGCGTGCCACGTCTCCACGCTCCCCCCCTCTCCCCATGCCGGGAGTCTCCGCACGCGGACTTTCGCCCTGGAGAGAAACCAGACATAGCCGAGGTCTTTGAGCACCTCGTAGCCGATCCCGAGATGGACCACATGGTTCCCCGCAAACTCCTGAAAGTAGTTGAAGAGGGAGGCCATCCGGAGCCGTCCGGCGCAGTCCGTCTCGTAGGATTTGACCGCATAGTCCTCTTTCCAGCCGGCACCTTCTGCCGCCATCGGCATCCCCGCGCGCTGTTAGAACTTGAGTGTGAAGACGGTCTCGACCCCCGGACGCGAACGGGCGAGGATTGTCCCCCTGTGCGCCCGCATGATTCCGCGGCAGAGGCTCAGGCCGATCCCCGAACCGGATGGCTTGGTCGTGTAGAACGGTACGAACACTTTCTCGAGCTGTTCCGGGGTGATCCCCGGCCCGTTGTCGGCGACCGCGAGAAGAACTCTCCCCCGTCCGTCAAGAGAAGCGCTCACGCGGATCTTCCCTCCGGGGGTGCCGGAGAGCGCCTGCAGGGCGTTCGTGACGAGATTGATGAGCACCTCCTCAAGGAGAGCGGGGTCCGCGTTGAGCTCGAGATCCGCCGGGACGATCTCCGTTTCAAGCGAAAGCGACGCCGCGCCCATCTGCGGGTCCATGAGGCTCCTGAGCCGTCCGAACAAATCGCACACACGGACCGTCTGAAACCTGGGTTTCGGTATCCGCGTGAGCGTCCGGTATGTCTCGACAAAGTGGAGGAGGCCCTGGCTCCGTTTGTGTATCGTCTCCAGCGCCCGCCGGATGTCGCCCGAGGGCTCCCCCGCCGGCTCTCCGGATCCCGGCGGTTCCGGCCCCATGAGGTCGCGGGCGGTGGAGGCAAGCGACGAGATCGGCGTGATGGAGTTCATGATCTCGTGCGTCAGCACGCGGATCAGGTTCTGCCACGCCTCAAGCTCCTTCTCCTCCAGCTCTCCCTGAATGTTCTGTACCGAGACAAGCGTGACGCTGTCCCCCCTGGCCCTGAATTCGGTCGCATGGAGCACGAGCTGCAGGGGCTCATGGCCCGCCTCGACCTTGATGAGCGCCCGCTCCCCGGCCCTGAGCGACAGGAGCGTTTCGACGAGAGCCCTGCTCTTCGACTCCAGGGTGCCGATGGTGCGCAGGTGGGGGATGTCCAGCAGCCGCTTCGCGGCATTGTTGACGAGCTCGACCTCGCCGTTGGGCCTGTACGCGATGAGCCCGACGCCGACGTGTTCAACGACGGTCTGCAGGTACCGGAAATGCTCCTCCTTTTCCGCCCGCGTCGCGCGGAACCGGTTCATGACCGCCGTGAACGCCAGCGCGAGCTCGTCGAACGACCTGCCCCGCCTCCCCCCCGTAAACGTCTGGGAGAAGTCGTCGTACTCGATGGAGCGGACGAACCTGCTCAGGTCGTTGTTCGTCTTCGTCACATAGCGGATGAGCGCGTACGTCTGGTAGGCGACGATGAGCGCGACGAGCGTCGCGGTCGCATAGAAGCCGGTCTGGAACAGGAGGAAAAAGAAGAGACAGATCAGTCCGCAGAGGAGCGTGATGCGTGCGACCGCATTGAGCCAGAATCTCTTATAGAGCATATTTCTCCAGCCTGCGGTAAAGGGCGGCCCTCGTCAGCCCCAGCTCGTGGGCCGCCTGGCTGACGTTCCCGCCGTGCCTGCCGAGCGCCCTGCGGATCACCGCTTTCTCGACCTCCTCGAGGTTGAAGCGCTCGATCGTGAGGGCGTCGGCCCCGGCCGGCTGCGCGGAGAAGAAAAAATCGGAAGGCTGCAGGGAATCCGCATCGCTCATGATGACCGCGCGCTCGACCGCGTGCTGCAGCTCCCTGACGTTTCCCGGCCATCGGTATTTCTCCAGCTTCCGCAGCGCGGCCGGGGCGACGCCGGCGAGCGATTTCTGGTACTTCCGCGCGTAGATTGCCAGGAAATGGTTCACGAGGAGCGGGATATCCTCCGGCCGCTCCCGGAGCGGCGGGAGGTTTATCTCCACGGTGTTCAGCCGGTAGAGGAGGTCCTGCCGGAACGCCTTCTGCTCCACGAGAACGTTCAGGGGGACGTTCGTCGCGCTGATAAGGCGTATGTCGATCGGCCGGGGTTTGTTCGATCCCACGCGCGTGACCTCGCGGTTTTCCAGCACCGCAAGGAGTTTGGACTGGAGCGCAAGGGGGAGATTTCCCACCTCGTCAAGAAAGAGGGTCCCCCCGGAAGCGATCTCGAATCGCCCCGCCCGCTCCTCGCGGGCATCGGTGAAGGCTCCCCTGACATGACCGAAGAGTTCGCTTTCGGCGAGCGTCTCACTCAGCGCCCCCATATCGACGCTGAAAAAAACCTCCTTCGCCCTCGCGGACCGCCGGTGAAGCTCGCGCGCGATGAGCTCTTTTCCCGTGCCGTTCTCCCCCAGGATGAGTACATTGGCATCCGTGGGAGCGACTTTCTGCACGGTCCCGAAGACCGTCTCCATGACGCGGCTGGAGCCGACGATCTCCTGGAACCCCTGGTCCAGGTCCGACGAGAGGATCTGCTGGCGCGAGCGGAGGTGCTCCACCTCCAGGCGCGAGCGGCGGATCGCCATCGCCGCCATGAGCGTCGCGAGCAGACGCTCGTTCTCCCAGGGCTTCAATACAAAGTCTGCCGCGCCGGCCTTGATCGCCCGGACCGCCATCTCGACGTCGCCGTACGCGGTGATGAGGACAACCACCGCGGAGGGGTCGATGGCAAGAATCCGGTCGAGCCAGAAGAACCCCTCCTTCCCGCTGCTCACGTCCCTCGTGAAATTCATGTCGAGGAGGAGGATATCGTACGATTCGTTCCTGAGGAGCCCGGGGAGGAGGGCGGGGTCCCGCTCCGTGTGAACGAGCGTCGAGTGCTGCTTGAGAAACAGCCGGGCCGCCGTCAGGACGTCGGCGTCGTCGTCGATGATAAGTATCCTGCCGAGTTTCTCTTGCATTACGCGGGGTCAGGAATGAGTCTGGACCATGGGGAGGAACGTCGGGATGTCCGCCACCGGACAGGAACTGTCTCAAAACCGGACACCCCCCGATCAACAATCGTGAAAATCGGACTGATTTACAAGGGAGTCGACTGGCCCGGAGATTGCATATTCCTGGAGAACTCCCGGACGTACCCCGCCGTACACTCAAGGAGGATATCTCCATCAAAACGCTGAAAACCGAGCCGGCCAACGGTGAGGGTCAACAGACACTTGGCACGCCGGCGGCATCGGGGATGGACCGCACAATTCAGAAGAAGCGCTGGACACTCCGGAACGTCGCCCTCCTCTCCGGCGGGGGGATCGTGCTTCTCGTCATCCTCTATTATCTCATACTGGGCGACCACCGCTCGAAGCTGAACGTCGAAGCCGAAAAGATCACGATCGCGGAGGTCACCCGGGGCCAGTTCCAGGAGTTCGACCCGGTGCAGGGGACGGTGCAGCCGATCCAGACGTTTTTCCTCGACGCGGTCGAGGGGGGACGGGTCGACAGCACGTTTGTCGAGGCCGGAAGCTTCGTCAAGCGCGGAGACCGGATACTGAAACTCGTCAACACAAACCTCCAGCTCGATGTGCTCTACAGGGAAGCCCTCCTCTTCGAGCAGATCAACAACGCGCGGAACACCCGCCTGGCAATAGAACAGAATACGCTGGCGCTCAAGGGGCAGCTCACCGACGTGACATACCAGATCCAGCGCCTCCTTCGCCAGGACGAGAGGGACTCGGTCCTGCTCCAGAAAGGCCTCATCTCGGCGCAGGATTTCCAGCAGGTGAACGACGAACACATGTACTGGATCAAGAAACGGGATCTCACGATCGACAATATCCGGCAGGATTCGATTCTCAGGCACACGCAGGTCGAACAGCTTGACGCTTCCGTGAAGCGGATGCAGAACAACCTCGACCTCGTCAAACGGAGCATGGACAATCTCGTGGTCCGCGCCCCGATCAGCGGCCAGCTCACCTCCAGGAGCGCCGAGATCGGCGAGTCGAAGTCCCCGGGGCAGCGGCTCGGCCAGATCGATGTCCTGGACGGGTTCAAGGTGCGGGCGCCGATCGACGAGTTTTACATCGCGCGCGTCAACCCGGGACAGAAGGGAGAGGTCGACCTCAACGGGAAGACGTTAACACTCACGGTGTCCAAGGTCTATCCCGAGGTCCGGGACGGTCGGTTCGAGGTGGACATGCTCTTCGACGGCTCCGCCCCCCCCGGCATACGGCGGGGCCAGACGCTCCAGATACGTCTCGAGCTCGGCGACCTGGCCGAGGCCGTCATGGTCCCGCGCGGCGGGTTCTACCAGAAGACCGGCGGTCAGTGGATCTTCGTTGTCGACAAATCCGGCGCATTCGCCGTCAAACGCCAGATAAAGCTGGGGAGGCAGAACCCGCAGGTGTTCGAGGTCCTGGAAGGCCTTGAGCCGGGGGAGCAGGTGGTGACATCCTCGTACGACAACTTCGGCGACATCGACAAGCTCGTTCTGACAAAATAGGCGTACCGCATTTCCAACAACACCGGAGCACGCGCATGATCACCACG
>DATJPH010000016.1:0-2402 GCA_035506475.1 Bacteroidota bacterium
GACGAAGGCTACAAGGTCGTTTCGGGGATCCAGAACGAGTCCCTGAAGCGAAAGCTCGACCTCAAGGACTTTGCCGTCCTGTACAGGACGAACGCCCAGTCCAGGTCAATCGAAGACGCCCTGCGCCGCAACGGAATCCCCTACATCATCGTGGGCGGGGTGGCGTTCTACAAAAGGAAAGAAATCAAGGATATACTGTCGTATCTGAGTGTCATCGCCAATCCGGCCGATACCGAAAGCCTCCTCCGGATTATTAATGTGCCCGTCCGGGGGATCGGCGAGACGACCGTGGGGAAAATCCGGTCGCTCGCGGACGAACACCGCCTCCCCCTCCTTGAATTCCTCCCGTCCCGGCTCCTGGAGGGGGCCATCGCCGAGCGGACGCTCAAATCGGTGAGGCAGTTTCACGCCCTCATGATGAGGTACATCGCGCTGAAGGGGGAGATGTCGGTGGGAGAGCTCGCGCGGGCGCTTGTCGACGAAATAGGTGTCCTGCAGGCCCTCAAGGACGAGAACACGACCGAGTCCCTCAACAGGAGGGAGAATATCCAGGAGCTTGTCTCCGCACTGACGGAATTCTCCGACAAGCAGCCGGAGGCGAAGCTCGAAGATTTCCTTGCCGAAGTCTCGCTCGTCTCCGACGTCGATACCGCAGATTTTGGACGCAATGCGGTGACGCTCATGACGCTCCATGCCGCCAAGGGACTCGAGTTTCCGGTGGTGTTCATCACGGGACTCGAGGAGGGGCTCTTTCCCCTCGGCGGCGCGGAGACAGACAGGAAGGAACTCGAAGAAGAACGGCGTCTCCTGTACGTCGGCGTCACCCGGGCGAAACAGAAGCTCTACCTCTCCTGGGCCGTCACCCGGTACAGGTACGGCGAGCTCTCCTATTCGTCGAAATCACGATTCCTTGACGAGATCGACGCGGCGCTCATTCAGCCGGAGGGGGGGGCAAGGCCCCAGACCCGCCCGTACCGGAGGGCCGAGGTCCCGGGCGGGGGGATCCATGCGCCCCGGCGGCAGAAACCGGTCGCGGATGATGCCGAGAAGTATTTTTCAGACGTGACCCCGGAGTACGAAAATGAATCGCAGGACGCGTTCCATGCAAAGGTGGGGTCGCGCGTGGTCCACGAATCGTTCGGCAACGGAAAAGTCCTTGCCCTCGACGGGAGCGGGGAAAACGCCCGTGCGGTCGTGGAGTTTGAAAGCGTCGGACGCAAGAATCTCATGCTGAAATATGCCAACCTCCGCCCCCAGTGAGACGCCGTCCGCATCATGATTGAATTTCTCATTCGCGCCGTCCAGGTCGCCGTCAGACGGATCGAAAACCTGTATTTCTACGCCCGCCAGGTCTGGCGGAAGCTCCTGGAAGACGATGTCCTCTTCCTCGCCTCGGGGCTCGCGTTCAACGGGATACTGACGCTCCTGCCGATGCTCTTCCTGTCGGCCGCGGTCGTCGGGACCCTCCTGAACTCGGATGCCGCGAGCCTCGACCAGGTGAATAATTTCCTCGACGCGCTCTTCCCCCAGCAGCCCTACGCGGAAGAGATCAAGGCCTCGATCCGCTCGGTGGTCTCCGAGATCATCACCTACCGCCGTTCGTTCGGCCTCGTGGGGGTGGCGGTGCTGCTCTGGACCATCACCTCGATTTTCGACGCGGTCCGAACCGTCCTTCACAAGATCTACGAGCTAAAACGGACGAGGAGCCTCCTGTTGAGCCTCACCCGTGACATCGGGTTTATCGTTCTCGCGTTCATCCTTTTTGTCGCCACCAATTTCGCGATCTGGATGTACACACTCCTGCGGCCCCTGGCGATGGACGTCCCCGCGCTCAAATCGCTCGTCGACGCAGGATATACCCGGGCAATCCCGACGTTCATCATCGTCGTGCTGACCGCGGTGATGTTCTACATCGTCTACAGGTTTATCACCGACGTCCGCCCCCCGCACACGGCGGCCGCCATCTCGACCCTGACGACGACCATCCTCTGGATCATCGGGGGGAGGGCGTTTGCCCTGTATATCTCGGACTGGTCAATGATCGGGAAGATCTACGGTCCGTACGCCTTCCTCCTTGTCCTGCTGATCTGGATCTATCTTTCGAGCGTCCTGTTCGTGCTCGGGGGGGTCGTGGGACAGGTGTACTGGGAACGGAGCAAGCTCGTTGATGCAGGTCTCCTGAAACGCAAGGGCTGAACACTCACCGGATGCAGGAGGTACCCATGACAAGGAATTCTCTCGAGCGCCTGCGCACGCTCCGCGAGCGCGCCATGCTTGGAGGCGGAAAGGAGAGGATCGATGACCAGCACCGGAAGGGGAAGCTCACCGCCAGGGAACGCCTGACGATTCTCCTTGACGAGGGGAGCTTCGAAGAAACGGACATGCTGGCCGAACACCGGACG
>DATJPH010000017.1:0-2546 GCA_035506475.1 Bacteroidota bacterium
CGGAGCGGCGGGAGCAGGCACGGGCGCCGCGGCGCCCGCCCCATCCTGTTCAACCATGCTGTCCTCGATTTTGGTGAAGAGAATCTCCGCTGTCCCCAGCCTGTGTCCGACCCCCGGCGCGGCGGTGCCCGCATCGTCCCACGATGCGCGCGCGGCTTCGCCCGGGAGCCCGAGCATCCGCCAGATGCGCTCGCACGCCTCCGGGATCACCGGGCTCATCAGGACGGCCAGCGTCCTGACGAGCTGGATGCTGATGTTGATCGTTGTGGCGCACCGCTCCGGATCGGACTTTGCCGTTTTCCACGGCTCGCTGTCGTTGAAATACTTGTTCGCCCCCCGGGCGAGGTTCATCACCTCGAGGAGCCCGTCGCGGAACCTGTAGTGCTCGAAGCACTCTGCGGCCGCACCCGGCGTCTGAGCGGCAAGTGCGAGCACACCCCTGTCGAGCTCCCCCGGCGCGCCCCGCGGGGGAACGGCGCCGCCGAAGGAGCGGGAGGCGAATGCGAGCGTCCTGTTGACGAAATTCCCCAGGATGTCCGCCAGCTCGTTGTTGTTCTTTGCCTGGAAATCCTTCCACGTGAAATCCGAGTCACGGTACTCGGGGAGACCCCCGGCCAGGTAATACCGGAGCGGGTCGGCAGGGAACTTCAGGAGGAAATCCTGCAGGTCGACCCCCCATCCCCGGCTTTTCGAGAATTTCTGCCCCTTGTAATTGAGGAACTCGTTCGCAGGGACGTTGGCCGGGAGCACGTACTGTTCCCCCCCGCCGTCGTTCCATGCCATGAGCATCGCCGGGAAGACGATCGTGTGGAAGACGACGTTGTCCTTCCCGATGAACGCGACGTACTTTGTCGCGGGATTGAGCCAGTACTCTTTCCAGGCGTCCGGGCGGCCGGCCTTGATCGCCCACTCCTTTGCGGAGGAGATGTATCCGAGGACGGCGTCGAACCAGACGTAGATCACCTTCTGTTCGTACCCGGGGAGCGGAATCTTCACCCCCCAGGAAAGGTCGCGCGTGACCGCGCGGTCCTCGAGCCCCTGCTTGAACCACCCCCTGCAGTACTGCAGGACGTTCTCTTTCCAGCCGTCCGCCCTGTCGCTATCCCGGACGTATTCCTCCAGCCGCTGCTGGTAGGCTCCCAGCGGGAAATACAGGTGGGTCGTCTCGCGGACCACGGGGGTCCCGCCGGTGATCGTGCTCCTGGGGTTCAGGAGCCGGAGCGGGTCGAGGAACGTGCCGCAGACCTCGCACTGGTCGCCGCGCGCATCCGTGTTCCCGCAGACAGGGCACGTCCCCTCCACGTACCTGTCGGGGAGGAACATCTCCGCCCGCGCGTCGTAGAGCTGCTTCTCGCTTTTCTCGCGGAGGACCCCCCGCCGCTGGAACTCCAGGAGGAAAGCGATCGCGGTCGCGTGGTGGAGCGGAAGCGATGTGCGCGAATAGTTGTCGAACGACATACCGAATTTCGCGAAGGCGTCCCGGGCCATCTCATGATACCTGTCGACGATCTCCCGGGGCGTCACGTGTTCCTTCTCGGCCGCAAGCGTGATGGCGACGCCGTGCTCATCGGAGCCGCAGAGAAACAGGACGTCCCTGCCGCGGAGCCTCTGGAAGCGCGCATAGATATCCGCGGGGAGGTACGCCCCTGCCAGGTGCCCCAGGTGAATCCGGGCGTTGGCGTAGGGGAGTGCCGCGGTGATAAGTATCCGTCGTGCGTTGTTCATGGAGCCGTGGTTATCCCGGTGATGTGCCGTCCGGCGCGCCGCCGGGGTTCAGGACCGCGAGGCGGAGCCTGACCGCGAGCTGTGCGAGGACGAGCTTAATATAGGTATATCGGTCCACAAGCGAAATCGCTTTCTCGACGTCCGCAACGGCGCGCGGGAGGTCGGCGAGGGGAAAACGCGCCACGAAACTTTTCAGTTCCGCGATCTGATCCACGTTGACGACCTCGCCGCCGTGCCTCAGGACAAGCGCGTCGCGGAACCAGAGGAGCATCAGGGTCAGGAAGCGGACATGCACGTCCCTCTCCTTCGACTCCGCCATGCGCTCGATGAGATCGATCAGGTCAAGGGTCCTCCCCCCGAGCGCCTTGCGGACGAAATCCACGACTTCCGTCCGGCGGGCCATGAGGTCGCTCTCCCCCAGGTCGAGCGCCCTCGTGTAGCTCCCCCCCGCCAGGCGCGCAAGGAGCGAGGCGCGCTGTTCGTCAAGGTGCCCCCTGGCCACCAGCGCCGCGGTGATCTCCTCCTCGGTCAGGGGATCGAACCGGACGAGCTGGCACCGGGAGAGGATCGTCGGCAGGAGCGCCTCCCTGTGCGCGGTGGTCAGGATGAACATCGTGTCGCCGGGAGGCTCCTCCAGCGTCTTGAGGAGCGTGTTGGCGGCGGGATCGTTCATCGCATCGGCCCCGGAGATGATGAAGATCCTCGTCCGGTTGTCGGAAGTGCTCATGGACGATTCGCGCCGGATTTCCCGGATGCTGTTCACCTTGATGACGTTCGCCCTGGGAATCTGTATCCTGTGGTACGGATCGGCCCCCTTGAGA
>DATJPH010000018.1:0-6507 GCA_035506475.1 Bacteroidota bacterium
GCGATCCGCCTGAACATAATGGGGACGATCTGCTCGGTGGGGGTCCCGATCTGCATCAGCTGCCACCCGCTCTCGTAGCTGCCGATGATCCTCTTCAGGCATTCCGCGCGGCGCTCGCTCGGACGGCACCACTCCCCCCAGTGGAATACCTCGAGCCTGAAGCTCATGAGGCTCCTCCTGCCGTTGACGCGGACTTCCACCTCCACGGTCTTTTCCGCATCGACCGGGGGCAGCTCTATGGAGACTGTGGCCATGGCGTATCCTCCCAGATGACGTGAAGAATTCCGAATCGTCTTCTCACTCGTACTTGAGCGACTCCACGGGGTTCGCATGCGCCGAACGGATCACCTGGACGCTGATCGTCAGGAGCGCGATCGCCAGCGCCGCCCCGCCCGCGATCACGAAGAGGTCCGGTCCGAGCGGGATGCGGGTGGCATAGTCCTCGAGCCAGGAATGCAGCGCAAAGTATGCCGCGGGCCATGCCAGCGCGTTTGCCACGAGCACAAGCCGGATGAAATCCCATGAGACGAGCCCCACCACGCTCCGCGCGGAGGCCCCGAGAACTTTCCGTATGCCGATCTCCTTGGTCCTGTTCCCCACGGAGAGCGTGACCAGGCCGAAGAGCCCCAGGCAGGCGAGCGAGACCGCAAGCGCCGACGCGTACGCGACGATACTTTCCCATTTCATCTCGACCTGATACTGCTTCTGTACGTCGTCGTCCAGGAACGAGCTGTTGAACGGCTTCCCGGGGGCGATCGTCTTCCATACGCCGCGCAGATAGTCCACCGTGGCGGACATGTGTTCGGGCGCGATCCGCACGAGTATGTTGTCGAGGGGCCAGTGGGCGTCTTCGAACAGGATCGCGGGCTGGACCTCCTCGCGGAGAGAGAGGAAGTGAAAATCCCGGACAACGCCGATCACCTGGTGTCCGTTGAACGCCGTGTCCATGGGGTTCCCGGCGACCGGTTCGCTCCAGCCGAATTCACGGGCAAACGCTTCATTGACAATCATGCCGTGGGCGACATCGGCGGCATTTCCCCGTATGAAATTGCGCCCCTCCTTCAGTGTCATCCGGAGCGTGTTCAGGTACTCCTCATCCACCCTGTAGACGTACGACGCCTTCGGTTTTCCATGGTACGGGAAGCTGTTCACGTCGTATCCCTGTGTGAACGCGCCGCTTGTCCCGGCGATGCTCACGATGTTTGCATTTCCCTTTGTGGAGGTCCGGAGCCGGTCGATAAGGTCTTCTGCTGCGCCAGCCCGTTCCCCGGTGTACGTCGAAAGAACCACCACCTGCGAACCGTTGTAGCCAAGGTCATTCGTCATCAGGAGCCCAATCTGGCGGGACAGCGCCACGGTCCCGGCGATCAGGAATATCGAAAGGCCGAACTGCAGCACCACGAGCGCCCTCGTGGCGATGTTCTTTCCCCCGGCGTGCGACTTCCCTTTGAGTATCTCCGCCGGGACGAACCGGGAGATATGAAGCGCGGGATAGATCCCGGCGACGCACCCGACGACGGCCAGGAGCCCGGCCAGCGCCGAGGGAAGGAGCCATCCTGCGGAGAGGCCCAGGGTCAGCTTCTTTTCCGCCATCTGGTTGAACGTCGGGAGTGCGAGCTCCGCGAGGGCGATCCCCATGAGAAGGGCGAAGAGGCTCAGCAGGAGCGACTCGACGAGAAACTGCCGCACAAGCTGCGTGCGGACCGCCCCGAGCACCTTCCGCATCCCGACCTCCTTCCCGCGGTTGGCGGCGCGGGCGATCGTCAGCGTCGTGAAATTGATGCACGCGATGACGAGGATGAAAAGTCCGATCCCCGAGAGTATCCAGAGATACGCCGGGTTTCCTCTCTCCTCCGGTGAGGCGGAGGTGCGGGAATCCAGGTGGACGGCCGTCAGGGGCTGGAACTCCACGCGGAACGCATCGGGATCCCTGGAAAGGCGCCCCTCTTCCTGGTCGACCTTGATGATCCCCTCGTAATGTTCCTTTACGAACGCTGGCATGCCGGCGTTCAGGTCCGAGATGGAAGAACCGGGGGCTAGCTGTATGAACGTCGACCCGCTGCTCCATGCCCAGGCGTTGTGAGCGGCTTCATAGCGCGACGCCTTGGAGATATGTGCCAGAAAATCGAACCGGACGCTCGAGTTGGAAGGCATCTCCTTTATAACTCCGGCGACGGTAAAGGGTTCGCTGGAGTTCCGCGAGCGCACGGTGAGCGTCCGACCGAGAACGTCGCCGGTACCGAAATACTTCAGCGCCATCTGTTCCGTTATCACGATATCCGAGGGGTTTGTCAGGGCGACGGCCCGGTTCCCCTTTACGAACTCGATGTCGAACATCGAGAAGCAATCGGGGTCGGTATACATGATCGTTTCGGAAAACGAGTTTTCCCCCTCGGTGACGATCCCTCCCCCCGTGTTGAACCTGGCGGCATGGAGAATCCCGGGAAACTCCGCCCGGAGAGCCGGGGCCATGGGCATCGGCGTGTAGGCCACGAACTCCGGGGGTCCCGTGAGCTTTTTCTTCACGGTCAGGACGCGGTAGATGGCGCCGGCGTTTCTATTGAATCTGTCGTAGGATAGTTCGTTGTGCACGAACAGCATGATCAGTATCGTGCAGGCGAGGCCCACCGCAAGCCCCCCGACGTTGATACCCGTGTAGAGGCGGTGGCGCGCAAGGTTCCGGAAGGCCACTTTGATGTAGCTGTAGATCATTTCTCCTCCTCCGCTTCGTCTGGACGCTATTCGTAGTGCAGCGCATCGACCGGGTTGGCGAGCGCGGCCCTGACGGCCTGGAAGCTCACCGTCAGGAGGGCGATCAGCACGGCGGCGCACCCGGTAAGAATGAACGTGCCCGGCCCGATCTCAATTCTGTAGGCAAACGCCTCAAGCCATCTGCTCATGGAAAACCAGGCAAGGGGCCACGCGATCAGGTTTGCCAGGAGGACGAGCGCGAGGTACTTTTTCGACAGGAGTCCGACGATCCCGGGAATGGACGCGCCGAGCGTCTTGCGTATGCCAATCTCCTTCGTCCGCTGCTCGATGACGAACGCGCTCAGCCCGAAGAGCCCCAGGCAGGCAATGATAATGGCGATGACGGCGAACGAGCTGAACAGGACCCCCGTCCGCTCTTCGGCGCGGTAAAGGGCTTCGTAGTCATCGTCAAGGAAACGGTTGACGAACGGCCAGTCCGGGACGATCCGGTGCCAGACGGATTCCAGCTCCGTGACGGCTGCACGCAGGTTACCCCCTTCGATCTTGACGAGGAAGCTGTTGATTGCTCCCGGCCTGTGCGTGAAGATCATCGGCTTGATCGGCTCGTGGAGCGACTCGAAGTGGAAGTCCTTCACGACGCCGACGATGGGACCCGTGAACTGGTTCGGCCCCCCGTACCCCGAGATCAGCTGTTTGCCGATCGCCTCCTCCGGCGATTTCCACCCGTATTGCCTGAGCGCAAGCTCATTGACAATGAACGCGTTCTGGTCTGCGGGAAAGTCCTTCGAGAAGTACCTCCCGGCCGCAAGGGGGATGCCGAGTACGGGGAAGAAATCCTCGTCGACCGCAACAAACCTCGTGACCCATTGCTGGAGGTCTGCCGTCGTCAGTGTCCGTCCCGGCCCGTTGCCCCCGGGTGAGGCCGGGGGATATGCGTTGCTGTTGACAAGGGCCCGGGCCGGCGTGATCTGGCTCCCCGCAATCCCGCCGACGCCCGGCACCGAGCGGAAGGCCGTCTTCAGAAGCTCGAATTCCTTCCGCACCGTCGTGTCGGGGATGGACACGAGAAGAACGTGCTCCTTGTCGAGCCCGAGTTTCTTGTTCCGGATGTAGTTCATCTGGTTGTACACGACCGTCGTGCAGATGATGAGCGCCGCCGAAATGACGAACTGCACCACCACGAGTCCCTCGCGGAGTCGCTTCCCGGACGACCCGGTGCCGCCCATACCCTTCAACACCTGTATCGGCCTGAACCCTGAGAGGAAAAGGGCGGGGTAGCTGCCGGAGACGACGCCGACAACGAGCCAGAGCAGCACCATCATGCCGATCAACATCGGATCGCTCAGGTACGACGCGGTGAGCCCCTTCGACGTGAGGAAATTGAATGTCGGGAGAAGGATCTCGACGATCGCGACGGCGAGAATCAGGGAGACGAGCGACAGGAAAAGGGATTCGACGAGGAATTGCGCGATGAGCTTGGAGCGGACCGCGCCGAGCGTCTTCCGTATGCCGATCTCCTTCGTGCGGACGCTCGCCCGTGCGGTCGAAAGATTCATGTAGTTCATGCAGGCGATGAGTATGAGAAAAAGCGCCACCGCCGAAAAAATATAGACCGAAGCAATGTCCCCGTTCGTCTCAAATTCCCCGGTGAGGTGGGAGCGGAGGTGTATGTCCGTCATCTTCTCGACGTGGAGGACCGTGGTCTTGTGTCCCCCGGTCGCGTACTTTTGCATGAACCCGGGAAGAAGTCCCTGAAACCTCCCGATCGGCATGTCGCCGGGGAGCATGAAGTACGTGACGAGGAAATTGCTCCCCCATTCGGCGTACTGGCCGGGGGTAAACTCGGGCGCCCGCGTGCTGAACGACGCGAGGAAATCGGGACGGAAATGCGTGTTGAGGGGGATGGGCGCCATCACGCCGGTGACCGCGACGTGGTATGTGTTGTCGATCGTGATCGCCTTCCCGATCGGATCCTCCGGGCCGAAGTACTTCCGCGCCATCTCTTCTGTCAGGACGATGGAATTGGGACGCCCGAGCGCCGTCGAGGCATTCCCCTTCAGGAGAGGGAACGTAAAGAAATCGAAGAAATTCGAGTCGGCCCAGAAAATATTGACCTCCTGGAACCTCTTCTCGCCCGATTGCACGAGCGACCAGGGACCGTTGCCGGCAATACGCATCGTCCGTATCCCGGGGAATTCGGTCTTGAGGGCCGGGACGAGGGGGAGAGGCGTCCACGTGAAGTACATCGGTGCGCTCCCGTTGAATTCCCGTGCGAACCTGTAAACGCTCCCCGCATGCTCGTGGAAGCGGTCGAACCCGATCTCGTCCCTGACGTAGAGCAGGATAAGGAGGCTGCAGGCCATCCCCACCGCGAGCCCGGTGACGTTGATCGCCGAGTACGCCTTGTGCTTCAGAAGATTCCGCAGCGCGATCCTGACGTAGTTACGAATCATTGCTCCTCCTCCTCCTGTTGAGGGTCTCCTTCTCCTATTCGTACCGCAGTGCATCGACCGGGTTGGCGACCGCGGCCCGTGTCGCCTGCAGTGCGATCGTCAGGAACGCAAGCAGGAGCGTCACGCCGGCCGTGGCGGCAAACAGCCAGGGACTGATGTCCGTCCGGTAGGCGAAGTCCTCGAGCCACCTGGACGCGCCGTACCAGGCGATCGGCCACGCGATCAGGTTTGCCAGCAGGACGAGTTTCAGGAAGTCTCCTGCAATCGTCCCGACGACCCCGCCGACGGTCGCGCCGAGTACCTTCCTGATCCCTATCTCCTTTGTCCGTTTCTCCACGGAAAGCGTCACAAGCCCGAAGAGTCCCATGCACGCAATGAGGGTGCCAAGGAGCGTGAACGCGCCGACGATCGTCCTGAGCTTGACCTCCGAGAGGTAGAGGTTGTTGAAGCTCTCGTCAAGGAAATAGTACTCGAACGGGCGTCCCGGCAGCACGGCCTTCCACGTCCGTTCTATCGCCCCGAGCGTTTCGTGCCTGTCGCGGGTCCGCATGCGGACGGCGATGTTCTTGAAATACTGCGGGTTCACGTTGAGCGATACCACCAGGGGTTCGACCGGGGCGTGGAGCGACGCAAAATTAAAGTCCTTGAGTATCCCCACGACCTGTCCGTTTCTCTTCTGTCCCGGGTAGGCGACCGTTTTCCCCACCGGGGAGTCCCATCCGAAGAGGGCCGCCGCCTTTTCGTTGATCAGGAATGCCCCCGCCGTGTCCGCCATCCGGTCACGGGAGAAGGATCTCCCCCCGGTGAGCGAGAGCCCGTAGGTTTCGGGGAAATCGAAGTCGGCCAGTATCATCCGTATGCCGTACTCCTGCTCCCGGGCGTTCGCGGGGCGTATCGCGTCCATCACGATCCGCTCTCCCGGGACGCTGAATGAGGCGGTGACGGATCGGATTGAGCTCATCCGGAGAAGCTCCCCCTTCAGCGCGCTGTACGCGTCCTCCTGAATCGCGCTCACGGGGATTACGAGGACCTCCTGGCGGGCGATACCGATGTCCTTCGACTGTATGAAATCGAGCTGCCGCGTGACAAGGAGCGCCCCGATCGTAAGCGCGGCCGAAATCGTGAACTGAAACACGACGAGGGCCCTCCGGACGGTCGCCGATCCCCTGGACGGGTCATCCGACGGTCCTCCCGAGCGGAGAAGCAGCGCCGGGCTCAGCCGCGAGAGATAGAGCGCGGGGTAGATGCCGGAGAGTGTCCCCACGACGAGCGCAAGAAAGAGGGCTCCTCCGGCAAGAACAGTCCACTGGCTCCGGTAGTACTGGACGGGGACACCGGTGAG
>DATJPH010000019.1:0-12050 GCA_035506475.1 Bacteroidota bacterium
CTCCCCCTGTATACAGTATCAGAAACCCGCCCCCCGAATCCCATACTGTAGACAGAGGAGGTTTGCATGAGCGACGCAACCGCGGCCACGATGTACTCAACGATGGTCAGGGCCGGAAAGACGACGTACTACGTGGACGTCAAAGAGGCCAAGAACGGGAGAAAGTTCATCTCGATCTCGGAAAACCGGGTCGACGAGGGGGAGAAGAAACAGCGCTCGACCGTGCGGGTGTTCGGAGAGTCCATCGAGCAGTTTCGGCAGGCGGTCAACGAAGCGGCCGCTTCCGTCCTGCAGTGAGCCCTGATTCCGTGACCCTTTGCGGGGTTTCCTGCATCTCACAGGGTGAACCTACACAACCACAAGGGAGCGGATACATGGAGCATCTGACGAAGCAGACATTCCAGGAAAAGGTATTCGATTTCGAGAAGAGCAGGGAATGGTCGTTCGCCGGCGAACTCCCCTGCATTATCGATTTCTACGCAGACTGGTGCGGCCCGTGCAAGATGGTCGCCCCTGTGCTTGAGGACCTGTCAAAAGAGTTCGCTGGAAAGATCAACATCTACAAAGTCGACACGGAAAAGGAGCAGGAACTGGCTTCCGTGTTTGGCATTCGCAGCATCCCCTCGATCCTTTTTGTCCCGAAGGAAGGGAAGCCCCAGATGGCAATGGGCGCGATGCCCAAGGAGGCATTTGTCCAGGCCATCACCGAGGTTCTTCAGGTCGCCGCCTGAAGCCTGCAGGCTCTCCCGCCCGGCGGGGCCCTCTCGTTGCATTTCAACCTGTTTGTGGCATATATTGAAGAGGCCGGAAGGAGGTCGCACTCCTCCGGCATTCTTCCCACGATGTCATTGAGATGCTCCGTCCATGCCGGAAACCCTCCTCCTTATAGCTCTTGCGCTCCTTTGTACTCTCCTTGTGGTGCTCCTCATCATCTTCCGGCGTCCCGCCGGCGATGCCGGGAGGGACCTCCTTGTCCGTGTTGAATCCCTGAAGAACGCGGTGGAGACCGTCGACAGGCTCCTGCGTGAGGAGTCCGCCCGGTCAAGGGAGGCCTCCGACCGTTCGGCCCAGCAGGACAGGGAGGAGATACAGAGGGCGCTCAGGGCAAGT
Source organism: Bacteroidota bacterium (assembly GCA_035506475.1). Lineage (GTDB taxonomy): Bacteria > Bacteroidota > Ignavibacteria > UBA10030 > UBA6906 > Fen-1273. The sequence continues at coordinate 1,111 of DATJPH010000019.1, forward strand.
GCGGATTCTCTCCAGGCACGCCTGGCCGAGATCGCCTCGCTGCAGAGGGGACAGCTCGATTCGTTTGCCGCACAGCTGGGAACAGTCACGCAGACCACGGGCGAAAAGCTCGACAGGGTCCGGGACAGTGTCGAGGGGAAGCTCGCTTCTATACAGGCGGACAACAGCCTCCAGCTTGAAAAAATGCGGGAGACGGTCGACGAAAAACTGAAGAACACGCTCGAACAGCGGCTCGGGGAATCGTTCCGGCACGTGAGCGAACGCCTGGAACAGGTCCAGCTCGGCCTCGGCGAGATGCGGGCGCTTGCCACGGGTGTCGGGGACCTCAAGAAAGTCCTCTCCAACGTCAGGACACGCGGGACATGGGGGGAAGTCCAGCTCGGGGCACTCCTTGAGCAGATACTCACGCGCGAGCAGTACGAGAAGAACGTCGCCACGAAATCCGGGAGCAATGACCGGGTGGAGTTCGCCCTGAAGCTCCCCGGGCGGGACGACCAGGGCCCCGTGTGGCTCCCGATCGACGCCAAGTTCCCGCAGGAAGATTACCAGCGGCTTGTCGAGGCCTCGGAGCAGGCCAACCCGCTCCTGCTGGAGGAATCTGCAAAACAGCTCGAGAACAGGATCCGCCTGGAGGCAAAGACGATCCGGGACAAATACATCGACCCTCCCCACACGACGGATTTCGCGATCATGTTCCTCCCCACGGAGGGGTTGTACGCCGAGGTGCTCCGCCGGCCGGGTCTCACCGAAGACCTTCAGCGCACATGCCGGGTGAATATCACCGGCCCGACGACGCTCGCCGCGCTCCTCAACAGTCTCCAGATGGGGTTCCGGACGCTCGCCATCGAAAAGCGCTCGGGGGAGGTCTGGGCGCTGCTCGGGGCGGTGAAGACCGAGTTTGGCAAATTCGGCGACGTCCTCGACAAGACGCACAAGAAACTCCAGGAGGCGAGCAACACGATCGAGAGCGCGGCCACGCGCACCCGGCAGATCGAGCGGAAGCTCAGGAACGTCCAGGGGCTGCCGCCGGGCGAGTCGGTGAAGCTCCTCGGCGGCGATCCGGTGCCCCGCGAGGAGGAGGATGCGACAGAAGAAGGGAACGCGGCCTCATGAACACGACGGCTTCAGTCGATGAAATGTACCGGGTGGTATTCAACGATCACCACGATCCCTTTGCCGTCCTTGGTCCGCACCTGATCGACGGGGGCCGGCTGGCGATACGCGCATTCCTCCCCGGGGCGGAGACCGTGTCCGTCATTGCGGACGGCGGGCCCCTCTCCGGGAAGGAGATCCCGATGGAGGGTGTCCACGACCTCGGCTTCTTCGAGGTGGTGATCCCGGACTGCAGGGAGGTCTTCCCCTACCGGCTGAAGAAGACCATGGCCGCCGGGCGCCAGGAGGTCTTCCACGACTCCTATTCGTTCATGCCGACGCTCACCGACTTTGACATCTATCTCTTCAATGCCGGGGACCATCACAGGATATACGAGAAGCTCGGGGCGCATTACGCCGACGTCAACGGCCTCGGGGGAGTTCAGTTTGCCGTCTGGGCGCCTTCGGCGCGGAGCGTCAGCGTCATTGGAGGATTCAACAACTGGGACAGGCGCTCCCATGCCATGCGCGTCCTGGGATCGTCGGGCATCTGGGAGATATTCATCCCCGGCCTGGCCGAAGGGGAGCTGTACAAGTTCCAGGTCAAGACGCAGAACGGGTTTATCATGGACAAGACGGACCCGTACGCCTCGGAAATGGAGATGCGCCCGCGCACGGCGTCGCGTGTCAATTTCCTCCGCGGATACGAGTGGGCTGATGCCTCCTGGATGGCGTCGCGCGCGCGCGGGGGACAGCTGGGAAGCCCGGTCGCCATGTACGAAGTTCACGCCGGTTCCTGGCAGCGCGGCGAGGGGAACAGGTGGCTCACCTACCGCGAGATGGCGGACCGGATCGTCGACTACGCCCTCCGGGAGGGGTTCACGCACATCGAGCTCATGCCGGTGATGGAGCACCCGCTGGACGGGTCGTGGGGGTACCAGGTCACCGGGTATTTCGCGCCCACAAGCAGGTTCGGCTCCCCCTCCGAGTTCAAGTACCTTGTGGACCGGTGTCACATGAACAACGTCGGCGTCGTGCTCGACTGGGTCCCTGCCCATTTTCCGAAAGACATGCACGCACTCGCCCAGTTCGACGGGACGCACCTCTACGAGCATGCGGACCCGCGCAAGGGGGAGCACCAGGACTGGGGGACGTTCATATTCAATTTCGGGCGGAACGAAGTAAAGAACTTTCTTATAAGCAACGCGCTCTTCTGGCTCGAGGAGTATCATATCGACGGCCTCAGGATCGACGCGGTGGCATCGATGCTCTATCTTGATTACTCGCGGAAGGAGGGGGAGTGGATCCCCAACAGGTACGGCGGCCGGGAGAACCTGGAAGCGGTGGAGTTCCTCCGGTACCTGAACTCCGTCGTGCACAGGTACCACCCCGGCGTGCTCACGATTGCGGAGGAGTCCACTTCATGGCCCGGCGTGACGAACGCCGTGGAGAACGGCGGGCTCGGCTTCGACCTGAAATGGAACATGGGGTGGATGCACGACATCCTCGAGTACTTTGCGATGGATCCGGTCTACAGGACGTATCATCACCGGAACCTGACGTTCGTTCTCCTCTACGCCTTTACCGAGAAATTCCTCCTCCCGCTCTCCCATGACGAGGTTGTGCACGGCAAGGGATCGCTCCTGGGGAAAATGCCGGGGGATCTCTGGCAGAAGTTCGCGAACCTGCGGCTCCTCCTGTCGCTCATGTACGCGTTTCCGGGGAAGAAGCTCCTGTTCATGGGGGGGGAGATCGGTCAGTGGGATGAGTGGAATCACGAAAAGAGCATCGACTGGCATCTCCTGGCGTACGAATCGCACCGGGGGATTCAGGATCTCGTGAAGGATCTCGGCTCGCTCTACCGCCGGGAACGGTCCCTGCATGAGGTCGATTTCAACTACACGGGGTTTGAGTGGGTCGATTTCCAGGACGCTGCGAGCAGCGTGATAGCATTCGACAGGAAGTCGGCGGACGGCACCGGGACGATCACAACGGTGTTTAACTTCACCCCTGTTCCCCGCACCGGGTACAGGATCGGCGTCTGGGAGCCGGGAACATACGCCGAGATCTTTAACAGCGACTCCGGGCTCTACGGCGGGTCCAACACGGGGAACTACGGCGAAGTCGTCGCCGATGCACTCCCCGCTCACGGCCGGGGTTACTCCCTGAATCTCTCCCTTCCTCCACTGGCAGCTCTCTATTTCAAGAAGAAATAGGCGATCAAATCCCCCTATAATCTGTCAATTCGCTTGACTTGGGGGGTCTTTTGTTCATATATTCAAACGAACAAATCGCCTATTTCGGCTTAAAACGATGACAGGTTCGATACGAAGGTCTATACTCTCCACTTCAGACGTTGCCAGGCTGTTCAACGTCACGGAGACGACCGTCAAGCGTTGGGCCGATGAAGGGACCCTGAAATGCCAGAGAACCCCGGGGGGACACAGGAAATTTGAGATCAGGAACGTCGTCGACTTCGCCGAAGAGAACCACTTCGAGCCTGTGGGGGCACTTGAAATTTCAGGGGACGACGGACTGGAGTCTATGGTCCAGGTGGCTCTCCTCGGGCGGGATTTCCCGGTCCTTGCCGCCGCGTACGTCCGCAGGGCGCTCGCACCGGAAGGAAATCAACTCTTCCCGTACCTCTCCTACCTCTACCAGCACCGGGTACAGATCTGGGAATTGCATGACCGGGTGATCCGCCCGGCGATGGTCGAAATTGGGAACCGGTGGTCGCTCGGCGAGATCGGGATCAATCACGAACACCGCGCCTCGTGCGAGACGCTCGAGGCTCTGGCGAAACTCCAGCTCCAGATCCGGATCAAGCCCCCCGCGGGGCACTCGGTGGTCTCCGCGACGCTCGGCGACGAGCTTCACGAAATCGGCCTCCGCTGCGCCGCATACCTTTTCGAATCGGAGGGGTGGGAGTCCCATTACCTCGGCTCCCGGATTCCGCCGGAAGCGCTCACCGATGCGATCGCGCAGCGCCGGCCCGACGTCGTATGTATCTCCTCAACGAACAACGCCGAGGCCGACCTCCGGAGAGATCTCGGCATCGTCGTCGACGCTGCGAAGGATGCCGGCGCAGTCGTCCTTGCCGGGGGGAACCTCGCCCCGCTCCTCAGGCAGGCCGACGGGGTTCTGGACACTTCGCACAACTCTTCACAGGAGCTCTTCTGCTATATCCAGGGGTTCGGCCGGGGGAGTTCTCCCTGCGGCGAAGGAATGCCGCCGGCGTGACCCGGGGAGGAACCACAGGAAGGTTCGGCCGCGTCCTTGTCTGGATGAGGCGTGCCCTGAGAGTGGCGGACAACGGACCTCTCTGGAATGCGCTCCGGGACGGCGACGAAGTGTTTCCCTGCGTGACCTCCCGGGACGGCTGGTGTGATAACCCGGGGACGCCGCGTCACCGCTTCCTCCAGGAGGCCGTGGGGGACCTGGAGTCATCACTGCGCCGGATGGGTTCGGCCCTCTTTCTTATCGACGGTGCTCCTCTGGAACAATTCCCCCGCGCGGCTGCCTCGATAGGCGCGGAAGCGCTCTTTGTCGGCGATCCGGCCGGTCCCGCCGAGAGGCGGTCCGACGCCGCGCTTGCGCGTGCGCTCTCAGGCATCGGGTGCAGGTTTATCTCCGTTCCCGATTCTGGCATACTCGGTGACGACGATATTCTGACCGCTGCAGGGACCCCCTACACGGTGTTCACCCCGTACAAACGGGCGTGGCTCCTCCGCTCTGTCAGTGCGCCCCCCGCCTATCCCGTCGATGTCCGTCCGTTAAAAAGCGATCTCCCGGCCGGGCCCATTGCTCCGGTCGGCGTGACTCGCGGCGGGGGGCAGAAGGGGGGAGAGACCGCCGCACTCTACAGGCTTGGTGAGTTTTCCCGGAACGGTATCGGCGCATACGGAAATCTCCGCGATCTCCCGGGCGTCGACGGCACATCCCGTCTTTCCGCAGACCTGGCGAACGGGACGATTTCCGCGCGGACCGTTTTTCATGCAGCCCGCCAGGCGCGCAGCGCCGCAGGGAGCAAGGCTGGTGCCGACGCGTTCATCGGCGAGCTCGTCTGGCGCGAATTCTACCGCCAGATCCTCCGGCACTTTCCCCGCGTGGCGACCGGGCCGTTTCGGGAGGAATATGCCGGCCTTGAATGGAGCAGGAAGAGAACGCACTTCAACGCCTGGTGCGAAGGGAGGACGGGCTACCCGCTCGTCGACGCGGGGATGCGCCAGCTGAACGCGGAAGGATGGATGCATAACAGGGTCCGTATGGTTGCGGCTTCGTTCCTGACCAAAGACCTTCACATCGACTGGAGGTGGGGGGAACGGTATTTCCTGGAACGGCTTGTCGATGCCGACCCCGCATCGAACAACGGCGGTTGGCAGTGGAGCGCGGGGACCGGAACAGACGCGGCCCCCTATTTCCGCGTGTTCAATCCTGTTGCCCAGGGGAGACGATGCGACCCCGCGGGTGTCTACGTCCGCAGGTATCTCCCCGAGCTTGCAAACGTCCCCGGCGGGTTCATCCATTCCCCGTGGGAGATGGGAGGGGCGGCCGAGCGGGATGCCTCCTTCCGTGTCGGGAAGGACTACCCTCCCCCGATCGTCGATCACGCCGGGGAACGTAGTATTGCACTCACCATGTACCGGAAGGGACGCAGGAGAACAGGAGCATGAACATCGTCGTCGCAGGCGGAACGGGATTCATCGGATCATCACTCCTCCCGGCGCTGAGTCTTGCCGGGCACAGCGTCGTCCTCCTGACGCGCCATCCCGACCTTCAGAAGCTCCCCCCGGAGATCACCCCTGTCCGCTGGGACGGCCTGACGCAGGGCGACTGGGGGAACCAGATCGGGAGGGCCGATGCGGTCATCAACCTTGCGGGAGAATCGATCGGTGCAGGGCGCTGGACGCCTGCCCGGAAGAGGAATCTTCTCGAAAGCCGCTTGAATGCTACGCGCGCGCTTCTCGAAGCCATCAGGGCCGGCACCAGGAAGCCCTCCCTGTTCATAAGCTCATCGGCGGTGGGATACTACGGTCCGGTCGAATCGGGGGAGGTCGGCGAGGACCATCCTGCAGGGTCGGGATTCCTCGCGGATCTCTGCCTCCGCTGGGAGCAGGAGGCGTCCGCGGTGGGGGAGCTCGGCATTCGGGTGGTCATCCTCAGGACGGGAGTCGTCCTGGGCCGCAAAGGGGGGGCGCTTGAGCGGATGCTCATTCCGTTCCGCCTCTACGCGGGAGGACCGATCGGCACCGGGAAACAGTGGTTTCCATGGGTCCACAGGGATGATGTCGAAGGGGTGATACTCTTCGCGCTGCGGAACGAGTCACTTGCGGGTCCTGTCAATGTCGTGGCGCCTGAGAGCGTCGACATGAGGACGTTCTGCGCCGCGCTCGGGAAAGCCCTTTCCAGGCCCTCCTGGCTCGCTGTCCCCTCATTCCCCTTGCGGCTCGCCCTGGGCGAAATGGCGGACATGATCCTTACCGGGCAGCGCGTGGTACCCTCGAAATTGCGCTCCCTGGGGTATGAATTCAGGCATCCTGCGCTCGGGGGGGCGCTGGCCTCGGTCGTCTGATTTCACTTCATACTCCTTTTTCGTACATTTCATATTGCAGCGTTTCGCTCTCTTACCGCTCTTCTTCCAATCCCATGAAAAGGACCTCCAGGTGTCAATAACGAACAAGCACGTTGATTTTTTCAAGCGGAAGGACCGTCTTGTCAACGGTGGAGGAAACAGGGCCGCCGAAAAGCAGATGGCGCTCGGGAAGCTGACCGCCAGGGACCGCATCACCGCTCTCCTCGACGTCGATTCGTTTAATGAGTTCGACCTGTTCGTCGAGCACCGGTGCCGGGATTTCGACATGGACAAGAAGGTGCTCCCCGGCGACGGCGTGATTACCGGGACCGGCTCGATCATGGGGTATCCCGTCTGCATCTACGCGCAGGATTTCACGGTCGCGGGGGGCTCGCTCGGGCTGATGCACGCGAGGAAGATCACGAAGATCATGGACCACGCGATCAAGATGGGGATGCCCATCATCGGGATCAACGACTCGGGGGGGGCCCGCATCCAGGAAGGGGTCGACTCGCTCGCCGGGTACGGCGAGATTTTCTACAGGAACACGCTCGCCTCGGGCATCGTGCCTCAGATCTCCGTGATCCTCGGGCCCTGCGCGGGGGGGGCCGTCTATTCTCCCGCGCTGACGGATTTTGTCTTCGTCGTGGACAACATCTCCAAGATGTTCATCACCGGCCCCGAGGTGATCAAGACCGTCCTGGGCGAAGAGATCTCGATGGAGGATCTCGGCGGGGCACGGGTCCACAGCGAGATCTCCGGGAACGCTCATTTCTTTGCGAAGAACGAGCTGGAATGCTTCCACAAGATCAAGCAGCTCTTCACGTTCATCCCCTGGAACAACAGGAAGAAGGCCGAACGCTACCCGGTGAAACCGCCGAAGGCGAAGTTCGACATCGAGCGTGTGGTGCCCACCGATTCCCGGAAGCCGTACGACGTCCGGAACGTCATCTGCGCGCTGTGCGACAATTCGGAATTCCTCGACGTCCACGCAAACTGGGCCGCGAATATCGTCGTCGGCTTTGCGCGGATCGACGGTGAGACCGTGGGGATCGTCGCCAACCAGCCGATGGTTCTTGCCGGCGTGCTCGACGTGGATTCCTCGGACAAGGGGGCGCGCTTCGTGAGGTTCTGTGACGCGTTCGGCATCCCGCTCATCACGTTCGTCGACCTGCCGGGCTACCTTCCGGGGGTGGACCAGGAACATGCGGGGGTCATCCGGCACGGCGCGAAGCTGCTCTACGCGTTCAGCGAGGCCACGGTGCCGAAGATCACCGTCGTCCTCCGCAAGGCGTACGGCGGAGGATATATCGCGATGTGTTCGCGCCACCTCGGTGCGGATTTTGTCGTTGCCTGGCCGACGGCGGAGATTGCCGTGATGGGGCCGGAAGGAGCGGCCAACATCATATTCAAAAATGAGATCGCCGGGGCGCCCGATCCCGCCGCGATGCGCCGTCAGAAGGTGGCCGAGTACACGGAGAAATTCGCCAATCCGTACGTCGCGGCCGCCTCGGGTCATATCGACGCGGTGATCAGCCCGGCCGCCACGCGGGATTTCCTGATCCACGCGATACAGATTTCCGCCAACAAGAGCGAATCCCGCCCCTACAAAAAACACGGGATACCGCCATTTTGAACCCCATGCCCGAACCGACGAGGGAGCTGGTGATCGGCGGGGTCACCTACGAAACTCTCTACACGAAAAAATTCGAGTCCCGCACCGCGTACGTTGCGCCGGATCCCCGCCTGGTCCGCTGCGTCATCCCCGGTGTCGTCCTCACGGTTGCCGTCCGGAAGGGGATGCGCCTCAGGGCGGGGGATCCCCTCCTTGTGATCGAGGCGATGAAGATGCAGAACGAGGTCCACGCGCCGCGCGACGCGGTCGTCCGGGCACTCCACGTCTCCCCCGGGGACGCGGTCACCAGGGGAAAAGTACTCATCGAGCTGGAGTAGGCCGGCCCGAAGTCAATTAAGGAAAAGGAGCGTTATGGAGCCCTCGGGAGCGCTCTCGCGCATAGAGCATATCGGGATCGCGGTCAGGGATCTCGGTGCGGCGATCGGAACGTACGAGAAACTCCTCGGCGTGCATTGCGAAGGGATCGAAGAAGTCTCCGACCAGCACGTCAGGACCGCTTTTTTCCGTCTCGGGGAATCGAAAATTGAGCTCCTGGCGAGCACGAGCCCGGACGGACCCATTGCGAAGTTCATTGCAAAGAGGGGGGAAGGGATCCACCATATCGCCTACGCGGTCGGCGACATACGCGCCGCCCTTGGCGGTTTCGCCTCGGGCGGTCTGCGCCTGATCGACCGGGAACCGAGGAAAGGGGCGGAGGGGCTCTCCATAGCGTTTATCCACCCGGAATCCGCCTGCGGCGTACTGACGGAGCTCACCGAATCGCCGGTCCCCGACGCATGATCGACTTCCTCGCATCCTCGCCGCTCCTGCTCCTGTTCACCGTGATCGGTGCGGGGTGGCTTGTCGGGAGCATCCGTCTTTTCGGCTTCTCGCTCGGACCGGCCGCCGTCCTCTTCGTCGGGATCTTCTTCGGGTCGCTCGACACGCGCCTGAGGATCCCCGAGCTGCTCTACGTCCTGGGGCTGGTCCTGTTCGTCTACACGATCGGGCTCCAGTCGGGCCCCTCGTTCTTCTCCTCGTTCGGCAGGCGGGCCGTCCGGGCGAACCTCTTCGCCTTCGGTGCGATCCTCCTTGCCGCCGCCCTTGCGCTTGCATGCGTAAAGCTCTTCGGGCTCGACGGCCTGTCGATGGTCGGCGTCTTCTGCGGGGCGCTGACGAACACGCCGGCCCTCGCCGCCGGTGTCGAGGCGATCCGGAGTGCTCCGGCCGGAACGGCGGTCTCCGCATTCGATATGCAGCTCAGGACGAGCGCCCCGGTGATCGGGTACAGCGTCGCCTACCCCTTCGGCGTCATCGGCGTGCTTCTGGCGTTCCACCTGGCCGGGAAACTCCGTCTCGGCGCGCAGGCGAAGGACTCGGAGTCGGGGCCGTCCACGGGGCAATTGCCCGGGCCGCTCTACGGACGGACATACCGCGTGGTCAACCCGGGTGTCTTCGGAAGGACCGTGGCGTCGCTTCTGGGTGACGGCGCGCACCACGGGTTCGTCCTGAGCCGCCTCAGGCACGGGAACGAGACCTCTCTCGTCTACGCCGAGACGACGCTCGCAAAGGACGACCTCGTCGTCGCGGTGGGAGACGTCGCGGCGCACGACAGGGCGCGTGTCCTGTTCGGGGAGGAATCCACGATTGAAATCCAGACCGAGAACAAGGAATTCGACTTCCGCCGGATCGACGTCTCCGACAAGCGGGTGATCGGCAAGACGATCCGGGATCTGAACATGCAGCACCTCCTCGATGCGACGATCACGCGCGTCAGGCGGGGCGACGTCGATTTCGTGCCGACGGGAGAGACGATTCTCGAACGGGGTGACAGGGTCCGCGTCCTTACCTGGGCGGGGAATCTCGACAGGGTCGCGCGATTCCTCGGCGATTCGGTCCGATCCGGGTCCGAGGCCGATTTCCTTTCACTGTCCGTTGGGCTCGTCCTTGGCGTGCTCCTCGGGATTGCTTCGCTCCCGCTTCCGGGCGGGGGGACGTTCACGCTCGGGTTTGCGGGCGGGCCGCTTATCGCCGGGCTTCTCCTCGGGCGCCTGGGGCGTTCGGGGGCGGTGACATGGAGCATCCCCTTCAGCGTGAACCTGACGCTCCGCCAGGTGGGACTCGTCCTGTTCCTTGCCGGCATCGGGACCAAGGCGGGGGACGGGTTCGTGGGGACCGTCGAGCACGGCGGCTGGATTCTCATGGCCGTCGGAGCCGGCATCACTGCGGTCACGACGCTCCTTGTCCTTGTCGCCGGGAGCCTCATCCTGAGGCTTTCCTACCCCTCCGTTATGGGACTCATGTCGGGGATACAGACACAGCCGGCCTGTCTTGCCTACGCCAACGAGCACGGAGGAACAGACGCGCCGAATGTCTGGTACGCTTCCGTCTACCCGGTGTCGATGATTGCAAAGATCATACTCGTCCAGCTCCTCGTCTCCCGCCTGATTTGAACGACGTTGAATGTCAGCGGTATCTGTCGTATATTAGCATCCTTCCAGGAAGCCTCAACAGACAGGACCACTATTGAATCCTTTCTTTGCCTTTCTCCTTGGCATTGTCCAGGGGCTCACCGAGTTCCTCCCGGTGAGCAGCACCGCCCACCTGACGCTGGCCGGCAAATTCCTGAATGTGATCGATCCCGTCCATCCGGAAGCCTGG
>DATJPH010000020.1:0-2455 GCA_035506475.1 Bacteroidota bacterium
TGATCGCGGCAGCCGGCGGCCTCTGCGCGCTCGGCATACTCTGGAGAGATTCACCCGTTCTCTGCTTCTTGAATTTCGCCGCGGCGCTGGCAGGGATCGCCCTTGTCGGGATGAGGACGTCGAGCCGGTCCATCGGCGAAACGACAGGATTCGAACTCATGCACGGCCTGGTCGTCCACGCATTTCACGCATGCGCCGGAGCCGGATTCTTTGTTGCGCGGGAGTGGCTCCCGGAACAACGCGGCACAAGGGACAACGTCTCCGTCGTCCGGTCGCTTGTCCGCGGGCTGGCGGTCACGGTCCCCTTCCTCCTCCTGTTCGGCTCGCTCTTTGCGGCGGCCGACGCTTCATTTGAGCACCTTGTCGACCGCCTGTTCGATTTTGACCTTGCATCCCTCTTCTTCCATCTCTTTGTCACGGGCTCGGTCACCTGGATCGCCGCGGGTTTCCTCAGGGGGAGCCTCATCGCCGAGGAGGTCCCGGCGCCAAAGACACTGCGGGAGTCGTTCTTCTCGCTCGGGATCATCGAGGTGGGGCTCGCCCTGGGGTTGATCGACGCCCTCTTCCTCGTCTTCGTGCTCCTCCAGATTCCCTATCTCTTCGGCGGAACTTCGACAGTCAATGCCACGGCGTCGCTGACGTATGCCGGGTACGCCCGCCGGGGGTTCTTTGAACTGACGGCGGTGGCCAGTTTCACGATCGTGACGCTCCTGCTGGCGGAATGGATACTCCGGAAGGACCGGCCTCGGGATGTGATCGTCTTCCGCACGCTCGCCGGGGTGAACCTCGGGCTCCTCGGGGTGATCATGGCATCCGCGTGGCAGCGGCTCATGCTCTACAAGGAGGCCTACGGGCTGACGGAGGCCCGCCTGTACGCGGCCGCCGCCCTGACCGTGATGGGACTCGTCGCCCTCTGGTTCACATTCTCGGTCCTTGCCGGGAAGCGGAGCCGTTTCATCCTGGGATCACTCCTCGCCGTTTATGCCGTCATACTCGCGCTCGACGTCATCAACCCCGACGCGCTGATCGCCCGGACGAACATCGCAAGAGCATCGGAGGGAAAGCCGTTCGATCCGGTGTACATGGCAAACCTCAGCGCAGATGCGACGCCGGAGCTCATGGCGGGGATCGAGCGACTATCCGCACACGACAGCGCGCTGCTTGCCCGGGCGCTCCTCCGCCGGAACGACGCGCAGGAGACCAAGGACTGGAGAACATGGAATCTCTCGCGGGCCGGGGCTTCCGCTGCAGTGCTCGAGAATGCCGGTAAGCTCACCGGGCTGAGCCGGACCAATCAACCCACACAATAACAGGAGCGACTCCAATGCATACGCCACTCTGGTTTACGGTCGTCTGCTTCAACGCGATGGCCGCGTTCATACCGCTCAGCGCGTTCCTCCTCTGGTGGAAACCTGCACTCTGGCCCTGGCTCTGCTCCCTGTTCAATGGCCTGCTCGTCGCCTTCATCGATCTCGGCAGCACAGAGGTGCAGGTCCCCGCCCTTCTCCTCGTCGCGTTCACGTTTTTTACAGGCTTCGCATCGCCGCGGGGCGCCTGGCGATGGGGGATCATCACGGGGATGTGGGTACCCGCGTTCGGGATCGCCAGGTTCTTCATCGAGAAAAGCCAGGCGCACGCGTTCGGAGAAACTGCAGGATCCATCCTGGCACTCGGTTTTGCGCTCGCCGGATCCTGCGCCGGGAGCTTCATCAAAACGTATGCCGGGGGGAGCGCATCCGGGGAACATTCGGCCCCTCCCGGAAGTACAACGGGTGAGGGGATCAACGGAGGTCACCATGACGACAAGACCTGATACCGGCACCCGGCCCCGCTACGGGGCGATCGAAATCAAGGACTCAATCCAGCTCTACTGGATGACGGGGCTTGGACTCGCCATTGCGATACACATGGCCGTCATTTTCTCATATAAATTTGCTTCGCTGCCGGGAAGCGGAGCCTCCCCCGGGCTGGTCACCCGGCCTGTACATATTATCTATAGCCAACCGACGCTCAACCCGGGTGGTCCTCAGCCGGTGAACGTCGCGGAGCGGGCATTCAAGAATTCCGTCGGCATACCGGTCCCCGTCGCAGAACTGATCGCGGATTCCGCCGTGACGCTGGCACCGAACGGCGTCTTTAATCCAACAGGGAAGCCGGGAGAGGGGACGGGAGGGGAGTGGACACAAGCGAAGCCCATCGTCATTCCTGACACTGCGCCCCCCCCATGGGTGAACGTAGAGGAAATGCCGAAAATCGTCAGGAGGGTTGAGCCGGTCTATCCCGAACTCGCCATACTCGCGAACCTGGAAGGGACGGTCACGGTCAAGATCTGGGTCGACAGGGAGGGGCGTCCGAGAGAGGCGTCAGTCGTCAAGAGCGATCAGGAGATACTCAACGACGCCGCTGTCGCCGCCGCAAAGCAATTTCTCTTCACGCCGGCCTATATGAACAGCGG
>DATJPH010000021.1:0-3305 GCA_035506475.1 Bacteroidota bacterium
CAGCTCGGGAGCGCCTGCCTGGTCGACCAGCTCGTGGGGGAGGTCTTTGCCCGCGTCACGGGGCTCGGGCCGCTTGTGGACCCCGCGCACGTCCGTGCAACGCTCCGGAGCATCATGCGGTACAATTACCGTGCGTCGCTCGCGGATCACTTCAACTGCATGCGGACGTTCGCGCTCGGTGATGAGTCCGCGCTCCTCATGGCGGCCTACCCCGACGGCCGCCCGGCAATCCCGTTCCCGTACTTCCCGGAGGTCATGACGGGGTTCGAATATACGGCCGCATCCGGGATGCTCTATGAAGGAGACAGAGCCGACGGCCTCAGGTGCTACAGGAGCATCAGGGCGCGGTATGACGGGTTGAAAAGGAGCCCGTTCGACGAGGCGGAGTGCGGCCATCACTACGGGAGAGCGATGGCGAGCTGGATCGGCGTCCTGGCACTGACCGGGTTTCACTACTCGGCCGTCGACGGCGAGCTGGCGTTTGGCGGCTCCCCGGGAACGTATTTCTGGTCGTCGGGGGGAGCGTACGGCACTGTGCGTATCCGGAAAGCCGGGGAAGGCCTCCACGTGAGTCTCACCTGTCTCGGGGGGTCGATCGAATTCCGGTCCCTGCGCGCTGGGAGCGCGGTGCCCCGCCGGTTCGATGGGATCGTGCGGCTCGGGGCCGGGGAGACCATCCAGGCGGAATTCGAAAAAAAGTCTTGACATTGATGTTCTGTTTCAGTAAACTCGCACGAGCGATAAAGTTACCGATAAAGTAATCGCTTTCTACCTCGTTTCACGCCGTTCTCTCTCGCACCCCGCATCCGCAATTTCCCAGGAGTCGCACGGCCATGGACTTCATTCGTTCAGTGCGCCTATTGCTCTTTCCACTCCCCCTCGTTCCGGTCATCCTCAGTGCACAGGTCACGCTGCGCGGAAGCGTGTCGGACTCCGTCACGCACGAAACACTCGTGGGCGCCAACGTCTACATCCCCGGAACCGCGCTGGGGGGCGTGACGGACAGGGAAGGGCAGTTCACCATTGCCAGGGTACCCGCAGGATCGCGCACGCTCCGGGCCTCCTATATCGGGTACAGGAGCAGGGACATCGCCATTGATGTCGGCACGGGCGACCTCACAGTGAATTTCCGCCTGGTTCCCGACGTGATCCAGGGCGCCGAGGTGCTCGTGACCGCCCAGATGAAGGGGCAGGTCGCCGCCGTCAACCAGCAGATCACGTCCAACACGATCGTCAACGTCATTTCCGAAGAGAAGATCAAGGAGCTTCCCGACGCGAACGCGGCCGAGGCGATCGGGCGTCTCCCCGGCGTCTCGCTCATCCGGTCCGGGGGGGAAGCGAGCAAGGTCATACTCCGGGGCATGGGTGACCAGTTCACGAGCTTCACGATCGACGGCGTGCGCATCCCCGCCACCGATGCCAACTCGCGCGGCGTTGACCTGAGCATGTTCTCGCAGGGAACGCTCGCGGGCGTCGAGCTTTTCAAGGCGCTCACGCCGGACATGGACGGCGATGCCATCGCGGGAAGCATCAACATGGTGACCCGCAAGGCGCCGTCGGAGCGGACGGTCCGCATCGACGCCAAAGGGGCCTATGACCGCCTGGACGATTACTACGGACAGTACGAATTCAACGGGAAATACGGTGAGAGGTTCTTCGACGACGTCGTGGGCGTCCAGGTGACCGGCAACCTCGAGCGCCGGGACAGGAGCAGCGAGCAGTACAACCTGAGTTTCGAGGACCAGGCACAGCTCAACGGCAGGGGGTGGAACTACAAGGACTTCACGCTCGACTATACAAATGAAATCAGGAAGCGGGGCGGAGCCGGGCTCCTGCTTGACTTCAACACGCCGGACGGAGGCTCGATACGCGTCAACAACATCTACGACCGGACGGACAGGAGCTTCATCGACTACTCCCGCGACTATCCCGTCTCCGGCTCCGTCTTCTACACGGGAAGGGACAGGGATCAGGAGATCAACACGTTCAACAGCTCCGTGCGCGGGGAGAACACGCTCTTCGATTTTGGCCTCACGTGGGGACTGTCATTCGCGGAATCGAAAACGGACAATCCGTTCGACTACAAGATGTATTTCATCGAGCCGTCGAGCGCGGACTCATCCAATCTGTCGGGCATGCGCCAGATACCGGGATCCGCCTACCACGGCCCTCCCGAGATATTCATCCCGTATGCGTACAACAACTTTGCGGCGACATCGCTGGACACGGCGTTTTTCGATTCGGAGAAAAACGATCAGAAGGAAAAGACCGCGTACCTGAACATCGGCAGGAAATACGCGCTCGGGGACATGTTCACGGGGGAGATCAAGGGGGGAGGAAAATACCTGTACCGGAACAGGTTCAAGGCGTCGGGGGAGATGATCGCCTACTACGGCCTGAACGGATACCAGGACTTCGTCAGGAATCCGGACGGCACAATCACGAAGAAGAACTTCGCCGGCACCCGGTTTGCGAACCTCCAGATCAACGGGCGGACAATCCTGTTCACGAATTTTCTGGACGCCCCTCCCCCGACCCGGAATCTCTACGACAAATACAGCCTCAACCCCCTCATCGACAGGGACGCGCTGCGCGACTGGTACGCCCTCAACAAGAACGGCGTGAGCATTTCGGGGACGCCGGAGTACAACTACAACCCGGAAGTGGGGGCGGATTACTATGCCATCGTCGAGCGGATCTCCGCGGCGTACCTGATGAACACGCTGAATTACGGGTCGCTGGTCACGCTCGTCCTCGGGGCGAGGGTGGAGAGCGAATCAAACGACTACACGGCAAAGTACCTCAACACCCCCCTGAGCGGATTCCCCGTGGCGGGGAGCGTCCTGGACACGACGGCGCACCACACCGAATCCACGATCCTGCCGAACGGGCAGCTCATCGTTCGGCCGGCGGATTTCATGTCGGTCCGGCTTGCGGCGTACCGCGCGATCGCGCGTCCCGACTTCAACGCGCGGCTCGAAAAATTCGTCGCACGGCAGACGAACCCGCGGAGCATCCTCACGGTGGGCAATCCGCGGCTGAGAGACGCGAAGGCCTGGAATTTCGAGCTGAGCACGTCGTTCTACGGCAACAACATCGGGCTCTTCACGGTGTCCGCGTTCTACAGGAGGATCGACGACATGTTCCACACCGTCTCGGGGATCATCGGGACGAATAAGCAGCTCCTCGACACGCTTGGCATAACCTGGAACGTGGGCCTGCAACCCACCGAACCCGTCACGCTGACGTACTCGACGAACAGCGCACACCCGACGAAAGTCTGGGGCTTCGAGGTCGAACACCAG
>DATJPH010000022.1:0-5205 GCA_035506475.1 Bacteroidota bacterium
CTCGGCTCGTCAACCATCACGGGCTGGAACCTCCGTTCGAGCGCGGGGTCCTTTTCGATGTACTTCCTGTATTCGTCGATCGTCGTCGCGCCGATCGCCCGGAGCTCCCCCTTGGCAAGCGCGGGCTTGAGCATATTGGCGGCATCCACCGACCCCTGCGCCGCGCCGGCCCCGACGAGCGTATGCAGCTCGTCGATGAAGAGTATGATCTCTCCGCCGGATTCTTCGACCTCTTTGAGGAGTGCCTTGAGCCGCTCCTCGAACTGTCCCCTGAAGCTCGTCCCGGCCACCAGCGATCCCATATCAAGGGCGACGATCCTCTTCGTCTTGAGCGTCTCCGGGACATCGCCCTGCACGATCCGCTGCGCAATCCCTTCGGCGATCGCCGTCTTGCCGACGCCCGGCTCACCGATGAGGACAGGGTTGTTTTTCGTCCGCCTCGAAAGTACCTGGAGAACGCGCCGTATCTCCTCGTCCCGGCCGATCACGGGGTCCATTTTCCCCTTCCGCGCCAGCTCGTTCAGATCACGGCCATAGCGCGCCAGCGCCTGGTATTTCTCTTCCGGGTTCTGGTCGGTGACCCGCTGTGAACCCCGTATCTCCTTCAGGGCACCCAGTATCGCCTCGGTGGTCACCCCCTGGTCCCGGAGGACCTTCGCGGCGCTTCCGTCCCCGGAGGCCACGATCGCAAGAAGGAGATGCTCCGTGCTCAGGAATTCGTCGTGAAGATCCGACGCCTGTTTCTGCGCCGATTCGATCACCCGGCCGAGCGCCGGAGAGATCGACTGGCTTGCGATGGA
Source organism: Bacteroidota bacterium (assembly GCA_035506475.1). Classification (GTDB taxonomy): domain Bacteria; phylum Bacteroidota; class Ignavibacteria; order UBA10030; family UBA6906; genus Fen-1273. The sequence continues at coordinate 801 of DATJPH010000022.1, forward strand.
GGCGCCGCTGACTTTGGGAAGCCGGCCGAGGAGCTCGTTGACCTTGATCTTGAGACGGCCGGTATTGACGCCGAGCTTCTCGAGAACCGGCACCACGGTGCCTTCCGGGTCCTGCACGAGGGCCGCGAGCATATGCTCGGGCTCGATCAGCTGGTTCCCGTAGCTGGAGGCGATCTCCTGCGCGTTCTGCAGGGCTTCCTGTGACTTCGTTGTGAATTTATTGAGGTTCATGTTCTATCAGTCCTGGTGTGCAAAAGGCGAGGGGTCTCCTCGCCTTTGCATTGTGACCGCACCTGGTGGAGACGTTACTTCTTCTCTTTGTCCTTATCGTCGACGACTTCGTACTGTGCGTCCTCGACCTTCTTCTCCCCGGTGCCCTGCTGCGGCCCCCCCGTGGGTCCGGCCTGCGGGCCGGCCCCGGGCTGAGCGCCCGCCTGCGTGGCCTGCTGGTACATCTGCGTCGATGCCTCGTTCCACGCCGTGTTGAGGGCTTCCATCGCACTCTTGATCGAGCCCATGTTGTTGCTCTTGAGGGCTTCACGGAGCCGTTCGTTGGCGCTCTCCACCTTGGCGCGCGCCTCGGCGCTGACCTTGTCGCCGAATTCCTTGAGCTGTTTCTCGGTCTGGAAGACCAGGTTGTCCGCCTGGTTCTTCAGGTCGATCTCCTCCCTCTTCTTCTTGTCCTCCTGCGCGTGCGCCGTGGCGTCGGATTTCATCTTGTCGACCTCCTCCTTGCTCAAACCGCTGGAGGATGTTATACGAATCGACTGCTCCTTGTTTCTCCCCTTGTCCTTCGCGGAGACGTGGAGCATGCCGTTCGCGTCGATATCGAACGTCACTTCGATCTGCGGGACCCCCCGCGGCGCCGGCGGTATCCCGTCGAGATGGAACCTGCCGAGCGTCCGGTTGTCCTGCGCCATCTGCCGCTCCCCCTGCAGGATATGGATCTCGACCGACGGCTGGCTGTCGGAGGCCGTCGAGAAGATCTCGCTTTTCCGCGTGGGGATCGTCGTGTTGGAATCGATGAGCCGCGTCATGACCCCGCCCAGCGTCTCGATGCCGAGCGACAGGGGCGTCACGTCGAGCAGCAGGACGTCCGTCACGTCACCGGAAAGAACGCCCCCCTGGATCGCCGCGCCCACCGCCACGACTTCGTCGGGGTTCACGCCCTTGTGCGGCTCCTTGCCGAAGACATCCTTCACGATCTGCTGCACGCGCGGGACGCGCGTCATGCCGCCGACGAGTATGACTTCGTCGATCTGCGACGGCGAGAGCCCCGCATCCTTCAACGCACGCTCCGTCGGCCCGAGCGTCCTCTTGATGAGATCGTCGACGAGCTGCTCGAACTTCGCCCTCGTGAGCGTCATGTTGAGGTGCTTCGGACCGTCCGCCGTCGCGGTGATGAAGGGGAGGTTGATTTCCGTCTGCATCAGCGTGGAGAGCTCCATCTTTGCCTTCTCCGCGGCTTCACGGACCCTCTGGAGAGCCATCGGGTCCTTCCGGACGTCGATCCCCTCCTGTTTCTTGAACTCTTCGGCAATGTGGTCGAGGACCCTCTGATCGAAATTGTCCCCGCCCAGGTGCGTATCGCCGTTCGTCGATTTCACCTCGAAGACGCCGTCTCCGAGCTCCAGGATCGAGATGTCGAACGTCCCGCCGCCCAGGTCGTAGATAGCGACCTTGAGGTCCTTGTTCTTCTTGTCGAGCCCGTAGGCGAGCGCGGCGGCCGTCGGCTCGTTGATGATCCGCTTCACCTGCAGGCCTGCGATCTCACCTGCTTCTTTGGTCGCCTGGCGCTGCGCGTCATTAAAATATGCAGGCACAGTGATGACCGCCTCGGTCACTTTCTGCCCGAGGTAGTCCTCCGCAGTCTGCTTCATCTTCTGAAGGATCATCGCGCTGATCTCCGGGGGCGAATAGACCCGGTCACCCACCTGGACCCGCGCCGTGTTGTTATCTCCCTGCACCACCTTGTAGGGGACGAGCTTCATCTCCTCGCTCACCTCGTCGTAGAACCGCCCCATGAAACGCTTGATGGAAAAGACGGTGTTCTGGGAGTTCGTGACGGCCTGGCGCTTTGCCGCCTGCCCCACGAGCCGCTCCCCGTTCTTGGCAAACGCCACGACTGAAGGCGTTGTCCGCCCCCCTTCGCTGTTGGCGATCACGGCGGGGTCATTTCCCTCCATGACGGCAACAACGGAGTTGGTTGTTCCAAGATCTATTCCAATAATCTTACCCATTAATTTCGTCTCCTCTTGATGGACATATACACTCTTCTGGACGAAAGAATATCCAATTCATATGCCACAATTCGTCCTCCAGCCCATACGGACAACTTCAATGAACACAATGACTTGCTAGACAGCAGAAATGTGGGTCTCCCCGGATCTGTTGATGGTATGACAGGCTGGCGGTTTTTGGCTGACAGGATTACAGGAGCGTGAAGTTACACTGGCAGATTGTCAGCAGGCTCCCTCCATCTTGACTTTTGCCAGTTGATTGGGTATCATCGGGGGTTCTTCCCGGAAAACTTCCACAGTGAACTCCTCCTCCACGCTCCTCGACGCGGCTTCGCTCAGGAAGAAAATCAATGGGCGAAAGTTCGGGTCGAAGATCTTTGCTTTTGAGACTATAGACTCGACGAACAACTGTGCCAGAGCGCTGGCAGGTTGCTGGGCCGAAGAGGGGACGCTTGTCTTCGCCGAGCGACAGACGGCCGGGAAAGGAAGGCTCGGCCGAACCTGGCAGGCCAATCCTTATGAAAACCTCACTTTTTCACTTATTCTGAGACCGACGCTCCCCCCCGAAGCTCTCAACCTCCTCCCCCTGTATGCGGCTGTCGCAGTAGCGGAAGCAATCGAGCATGAGACAGGACTCTCCGTTGAATGCAAGTGGCCGAACGACCTTCTTATCGGAGGGAAGAAGAGCGCCGGGATACTCCTGGAAGGCTCGCTGAAGGAAGACGGACTCGAATTCGTCGTTCTCGGCATCGGGGTCAACGTCAACCAGACGACGTTTCCGGAGGACATTTCCCCCCGGGCGACATCGCTGAAGGCCCAGGCGGGGAGGGAGATCGACAGAATCAGGCTCCTGCGGGAGATTCTGAGGACACTCGAAATGCACTACTCCGCGATCATGAAGAAGGGGTTCCACAACGTCCTCCCCCTCTGGCTCGCGCGGAGCACGATGATCAATAGAGAGATTTCGGTGACGCAGGACGGCACGGTCATCACTGGCATCGTCAAACGTCTCAGCCCCGAGGGGGCGCTTGTCCTGGAGGCAGGGGGGGCGGAAAAAACGCTCTTCGCCGGCGACGTCTCAATTCTCGGATCCTGAACGCCGATGCTCCTTGCCATTGACGTGGGGAACACGCATACCGTCATCGGGGTATTCGACGGCCAGAGACTGGCCGCGGACTGGCGGATGGCGAGCCTGACACACCGCACGGTGGATGAGAACTGGCTCACGATCAAAAGCTTCTGCACTGACGCAGCGATTCCTCTCAACACGATCGACGGCGTAGGCATCTCGTCGGTCGTCCCCGACCTCACGGACGTCTTCGAATCCCTGGCACGGAAGTACTTCAAGGTGGAGCCGGTCACCGTCACCGCGTCGATCGACCTCGGCATCAGCGTGCTTTACACGGACCCATCTGCGGTGGGGGCCGACCGACTCTGCAACGCGATCGCGGGGTACAGGAAGTACGGCGGCCCCCTCGTGATCATCGACTTTGGCACGGCAACCACGTTCGACGTCGTCTCGGGTTCGGGCGATTACATGGGGGGGGTCATTACGCTGGGTCTTGAATCGACCGCCGCCGAGCTCCACAGGCGTGCAGCCCGGCTGCCGAAAATCGAACTTCGTTTCCCATCGTCGGTGATCGGACGTGAGACCGAATCGAGCATGCAGTCCGGGGTTATGTTCGGCACGGTCGACGCAGTCGAGGGGACCGTACGGCGGATTAGCGCGGAACTCGGGACGAAGCCGAGGGTGATCGCAACCGGGGGACTCGCCGGGATCGTCGCCTCGCACACGAAGGTGATCGAGGCGTGCGAGCCTTCGCTCGTTCTTGACGGCGTGAGGCTGATCTACGAGAGGGTGAAAGGGAAGAAGGCTGCTTCGCTCCGCTCGGAGTGACTGGCTTCGCAATGACTGGCCTTGCAATAACGATCAGGGCGTCCCGAAGAGTTTGACAGATGCCTGGGCCAGCTGGACGAGCGGGGAGAAGTAGATCCCCAGGAGGAGCGTCGGCACCAGGAGAACGAGGATAGCCGCATTCTGCACGGCGCTGAGCGTAAAGTGCGGCGTGACCGACTCTTCCGCCCGGAGGAACATGTTCCTGAACACCCGCACGTAGTAGTAGAGCGCAATCACGCTGTTGAGCGCCGCCACAATCGCCAGCCAC
>DATJPH010000023.1:0-9566 GCA_035506475.1 Bacteroidota bacterium
ATAATCGCATGACACCCAACGCCCTGGCAACACACCTGTTTTCCACGTACGAGCAGTACAGGCTCTTCTACCTCCGCCCCGGGAATTGCCGCCAGCGCGAGATCACCGCGGAGATGAGGGAGCTTGTCAACCGGAGCAGCGACCTCCTAGCCATGACCGAGCTGGGGAAATCGGTCGAGGGGCGGCCGATCTACCAGGTCTCCTTCGGCCGCGGACAGAAGAAGGTTCTCCTCTGGTCCCAGATGCACGGCGACGAATCGACCGCGACGCTGGCCCTGATGGACATCTTCAACATGCTTGTCGAAGACCAGGGGAAGGAGAGCTGGGTGTCCGAAATGCTCGAACAGACCTCGGTTTTTGTCATTCCGATGTTAAACCCCGACGGTGCCGAACGCATCCAACGGCATACAGCGGTTCAGATCGACATGAACAGGGATGCGCGAGGGCTCGTCACCCCGGAGGCCCGGCTCCTGCGGGAAGCGCAGCGAAGGCTGAAACCCGCGTACGGCTTCAATCTTCACGACCAGGGCCTCTCGTCTGTGGGCGTCACCCCGAAAGTGGCGGCGCTTTCGCTTCTTGCCCCCGCGCTCGATGAAAAGCGTTCAACGCCCCCGGTACGTCTGCGTGCCATGAGAATCTCCGCGCTGATCACCCGCGCACTCAGCCAGTTCATCGGGGGGCACATTGCGACATACGACGATGCGTACGAGCCGCGCGCATTCGGTGACGGGATGCAGGCGTGGGGGACGAGCACCGTCCTTATTGAATCCGGCCACTGGCCCGGCGACCCCGACAAGCTCTTCGTGCGGAAACTGAACTACATCGCGCTTCTTACGGCCATACGGGCGATCGGCAACGGCTCGTACCAGGACACCGAAATGGACTGGTACCGGCAGCTTCTCCCCAACGGCAGGATGATGTACGACGTCATCATTCGCGGCGTGGAGCTTCATAACGGGTCGGCCGGCTGGTCCGGGCGGGTGGACATCGGGTTGATGTACGATCCCCCGCTGCACAAACGGAGCGCGCGGGAGGAGCCTCCCGCTGTACGGTGCGGCGAGATAGGAGATCTCAGCCTTCACGGGGCGCTTGAAGAGCTCGACGGCACCGGCAGGCGGATGAACGCCTCGCACATCGCCGTCGACGCGGTCCTCCCTCTTGCGCGCATCATGGACATGCTCCAGATTCACTTCCCCTCCCCGCAGGGGTGAACGGGGAGGCTGCAAGAAAGTGGACCCCCCGTTGAATCTGGACTGAAAGCGTCGTACTTTAGAACGGAGCACTGTTCTTCCAAAATACATCGTTGCCCGGCGAAACCTCATGAAGACGCAACAGAGCGAGAAGCAGCGGTCGTTTGAACGGGAAGCCCTTCCGCATACGGATCTCCTCTACAACTACGCCCTCCGCATGACAAACAATCCCGCCGATGCCGATGACCTTGTACAGGAAACGTACCTGAAAGCGTACCGCTTCTGGGAATCCTACGAACAGGGAACCAACATCCGGGCATGGTTGTTCAGAATCATGAAGAATTCGTACATCAACCGCTACCGGAAGGAAGTCCGGGAACCGGACAAGGTCGAATACGACGACATCAAGAGCCTGTATGTGACCAGAGGCGAAGGAACTGCCGACCAGAACGATCTTCAAGAGTCCATGTTCGGCAACCTTCTCGACGATGAGATCACAGGCGCGATCGCCTCGCTACCCGATGAATTCCGAACGGTTGTCATTCTCTGCGACATTGAGGCGCTGACGTACGAAGAAGTTGCCACGTTCATGGAATGCCCCCTGGGCACAGTCCGCTCACGGCTTCACCGCGGAAGAAAACTCCTCCGGGGCCGGCTCGCGGATTATGCACGACAGCGTGGCCTTGTTCAGCAACAGTAATTGCGGGGAAGGGGAGCGTGCACGATGAAAGCCCGCCAGTGAACTGCAGAGAATTCAGCCATCGCATCACTCCTGCCGTCGACGGTCGCCTCACAGGAAAGGATCAGGCCCAGTTCCGGGAACATGCACAGCTCTGTTCCTCCTGCCGGCACGATTTTGAGGCGGAGCAGAGCCTGGCGGCGCTGATCCGTGCGAGGCTCCGGCCGGCCAGGGTTCCCGAAAGTGTCCTGGCCTCGATTCTCGACGGGACGCTCCACAGCGATATCTCCCGGGCGCAGGGACGTTCGTTTATAGATTTTCTCCGCCGCCCCCGCACCGTCCCCGTTGCCGCCTTCGTCTTCTCGTTCGCCCTCATCGTCTACCTGTTCTCGCGCCATGCGGCGCAGGAATCCTCCGTCGAAGCCGCCGGTTTTTTGTCCGGCAGCGATATCGTTCACCAGTCGGCCGCCAACTACGAGGCCGTGTTGAGGGGGGAAATCGTTCCGCAGATTCTCTCCGACCGCGCGGAAAACGTGCGGACATACTTCAACGGCAAGACGGAATTCCCGGTCTTCATCCCGTCGATGAGAGAATGCACGCTCGTCGGCGGGATCGTCAACGACTACCACGGCATGCGGCTCGCACACGTTCTCTACAGGCACGGCCGTCAGATGATCTACCTGTACGAGGCCTGTCGTGAATCCGTCATGAAGGGCGACACGCTGCACCTGTCGCGCGCGGCGAAGTCCGATCTTGAACGGACCGGCTGGCACTGCTGCACGGCGCCCGACGGCGCGGCCGTCGTTCTCTGGGTACGGGGGCGCACACTCTGCGCCGCCGTGGCACCCATGAACAGCGATCATCTTATGGCGCATCTTGCCGAAGCCGACGTGCCGGGAGCCTGGTGATCGCCCGCCGCTGACGCACCGCCCCTCCTGCCGCGTGCCTTGACAAACCCCCCTGCCCTTGGTATATTTGAGGACATACCGCCAAAGGTGTCGATGCGACACCTTTTTCTGTCTTCTCACCCTGTGTCGAACGTGGACATGTCCCAGGAATCAGCCCCCGAAACGCTTCGAACCGGTGACCGCCACAGCGGGCTCCCCACGCATCTCCCCGTCCTTCCGCTCCGCGATGTCGTCGTGTTTCCGTACATGATCTTTCCCGTCCTTGTGGGGAGGGAATCCTCGCTCAGGGCTGTGAACGAGGCCCTGGAACGGGACAAGTACATCTTTCTGGCGGCGCAGCGCAACTCGGTGACCGAAGAACCGGGGGAGAACGACATTTACCATGACGGGACGGTCGCCAAGATCATCCAGATCCTGAAGCTTCCGAACGGGCTCATGAAGATCCTCGTCGACGGCATCGTGCAGGCCTCCGTGCGGACGTTTGTAGCAAACACGAAATACCTGGAGGCCGAGCTTACGATCGGTCCGCCCGCCGGCGAGATGGACTCAGAACTTGACGCGCTCCTGCGCCACACGTCGAGTCTCTTCGCCGAATATGTGCACCTCAACAGGAATGTCCCGAGCGAAGTCCTCGTCGCGTTCGAGAACACGCGCGATGCGCAGCGCAGGGTGTTCTACATCGCCTCCAACATCCTGCAGAGCGTCGATGTCAAGCAGAAGGTCCTCGAGCTCCGCGGGATGCGCGATCAGCTCCATGAGCTGATACGGATCCTGAACTCGGAAAACGACGTCCTGAAAATCGAGAAAGAGATCGACACAAAGGTGCACGACAACATCGCCCGCTCCCAGAGAAAATTCTTCATCCAGGAGCAGATCAGGATCCTGCAGGACGAGCTCGGGGACGAGGAAGGGTCCCCGGAACTCACGAAGCTGCGCGAGGATATCCGGAAGGCGAAGCTGTCGAAGGCGGCCGAAGAGAAAGCCCTCGAGGAGTTCGCGAAGCTGAAAAAGACCCCCTCCCTCTCCCCCGAATCCACGGTGATCCGGAGCTACCTCGACTGGATGGTCAGCGTCCCGTGGCACAAACGGACGAAAGACAACCTGAGCATCGAGCACGTCAGGAAGGTCCTTGACGAGGACCATTTCGGCCTGGAGAAGCCCAAAGAGAGGATCCTGGAGCACATCGCGGTGCTCAATCTCGTCGCGGAAATGAAGGGGCAGATCCTCTGTTTCGTCGGGCCCCCCGGTGTCGGGAAGACTTCGCTTGCCAAATCCATCGCGCGCGCGCTCGGCAGGAAACTCGTCCGCATCTCCCTGGGGGGCGTGCGGGACGAAGCCGAGATTCGCGGGCACCGCAGAACGTATATCGGGTCGATGCCGGGAAAGATCATCCAGTCGATGAAGCGGGCCGGGGTGATCAACCCGGTCATGCTCCTTGACGAGGTCGACAAGATGAGCATGGATTTCCGCGGTGACCCCTCCTCCGCGATGCTCGAGGTCCTCGACCCCGAACAGAATGTCGCCTTCAGCGATCATTACCTTGACATCGACTACGACCTCTCGCACGTCATGTTTATCACGACGGCGAACGTCCGGTATGCAATCCCGCTTCCGCTTCAGGACAGGATGGAGATAATCGAGCTCGCGGGCTACATGCAGCACGACAAGCGGGAGATCGCGCGGCGGCACATCATCCCGCGGCAGCTCGCCGAGCACGGGATAGCGAAGATGGACATCGGGATCACCGACGCGGCCATCAACACGATCATCACCGGGTACACGCGGGAAGCGGGGGTGCGGAACCTCGAGCGGGAGATCGCCTCTGTCTGCCGGAAGGTCGCCAAGGACATCGTTCTCGGCCGCCAGAAAAACGGGGCGAAGCCGAAAAAGAAGGCGGCCGGCGTCTTCACCGTCGATCCGCAGAAAGTCGAACACTACCTGGGCGTACCCCGGTACAGGAACCGACCCCGGGCGGCTGAGCACATGGTGGGATCGGTGACGGGCCTTGCGTGGACGAGCGTGGGGGGTGAACTGCTCAGCGTCGACGTCGCGCTCATGAACGGACCCGAGAAGTTGACGCTGACCGGCCAGCTCGGCGACGTCATGAAGGAATCGGCACAGGCGGCGCTCAGCTTCCTCCGTTCGAACGCGAAGGCACTCGGCATCCCCCCGGCCTTTTCCCGGGGGAAGGAGATCCACATCCACCTTCCCGAGGGGGCGATTCCCAAGGACGGTCCGTCGGCGGGCATCACCATGGCGATGGCCATGTATTCCGCCGTCAGCGGGAAGGCGGCGCGGAGCGACGTGGCAATGACGGGAGAGATCACGCTCCGGGGGGACGTCCTGGCGATCGGGGGGCTGAACGAAAAGCTGATCGCCGCGCAGAGGAGCGGGATCGCCAGGGTCCTGATTCCGCGGGAGAACGAGAAGGACCTTGCCGACATCCCCGCGAAGGTGAAGGAAGGCCTCACCCTGATCCCGGTGAGCACGATCGAAGAGGGGCTCCCCCACGTGTTCGGCGCCGCAGGGCGCGCGTCGACGTCACGACAACGATGAACGGGATATGAGCGAGTACATTGTCACGGCCCGTAAGTGGCGGCCGATGCGGTTTGAAGACGTGGTGGGGCAGGCCCACATCACCACCACGCTCCGGAATGCGATGGCGACGAACCGGATTGCGCACGCCTATCTCTTCGGCGGGCCGCGCGGGGTCGGGAAGACCACGACGGCGCGGCTTCTTGCCAAGGCGGTCAACTGCAGCGCGCCGGTCGACCAGAATCCTGACAACGTGTGCGAGAGCTGCGTCGAAATCACCGAGGGGCGCAGCTTCGACGTCCTTGAAATCGACGGCGCCTCCAACAGGGGGGTCGAAGAGATACGTAACCTGAGGGAATCAGTCCGCTATGCGCCCGCGCGGGGGTCGTACAAGGTCTATATTATAGACGAAGTCCACATGCTCACGAAGGAGGCATTCAACGCCCTCCTCAAGACGCTCGAAGAGCCCCCGCCCCACGTCCTGTTCATTTTCGCCACGACGGAGATCAACAAGGTTCCCGCGACAATCCTCTCACGGTGCCAGCGGTTTGATTTCCGCAGGATCCGGACGGAAGAGATCGCCGCGAACCTGCGCGGGATCGCGCTCGCGGAAGGGCTCACCGTCGACGAAGACGCTCTTCACCTCGTCGCGCGCAGGGGGGACGGATCGCTCCGCGACGCCCAGAGCGTGTTCGACCAGGTCATCGCGCTCTGCGGCACTACCGTCACGCGGCCAAAGATCGTCGAAGCGCTCAACCTCGTCGACCAGGATGTCTATTTCCGGATGACTGACCTCATCCGCTCGGGGGATACGAAGGGGGGGCTCGATCTCGTCAACGATATCATGACGGGCGGGCATGATCTGCGCGAATTCCTCGCCGGGCTGACCGAACACCTCCGCAATCTCCTTGTCGCCCGGACGACGGGGTCCACCCACCTCATCGAAGCGGCCGACGTTTACCGGTCGCGCTATGCGGCGGAAGCGGAGTTCTTCTCCACGGACGACCTCCTCAGGCTGCAGCATATTGTCGCCGGGACCGATGCCGCGCTCAGGTGGACAACGCAGCCGCGGTTCCGCCTTGAGGCGGACATTGTGCAGCTGATCGCTCTCCCGCGGGGGAGGGATATCGGCGAGGTCCTGCAGCGCCTCGATGCGCTGACAGGATCCCCCGCGGGCACCGCACCCGCTTCTGCCCCGCCCCCGGTGCGCCGGGCGTCGCCGGCGGCGGACGTCCCTCCGGCCTCTCCGCTTCCCGCTCCGCGCGCAGCCCAGTCCCGGCCGGCGCCGGGAGCGGACCAGGCCTCCGTGGCATCGCGCTGGGGAGAGTTTCTTGCCGAGATACGCCTGAAGAAAATATCCCTCTGGCCCGCGCTGGAGAATGCGGCACTGCTGGGGGTCGAAGACGGCATCGTCCGGCTCGGGGTTGCCGATGATTTCCAGGCGTCCCTTATACTGAAGAACAGGGAAGCGCTGGGAGAGATCTTTCAGAAGACGCTCGGTCTGCGGCTCGGTGTGAAGCCGGAGATCACCGGAGGAGGTCCCGGTCCACATGTTCCTCCCCCGATGGGTCCGGCCGCCGCGTCACAGGGAGACGATCACCCGGTCATTGCAGCGATGAAAAGGGAACTCGGGGCGGAGCCGATCTGACGGGCCCCCCTCCGGTTGATTCTCGGTCCCTATTTTCGGATTTTGCGTAGCAGGAGACAGAGAAGGAATCTGATGAGAAAGTTCGTAGCGATGTTCGTTGTCTGGGCGTTCGTCTCCGTTGCGGGCGGACAGGCCCAGACGGTGATCGCGAAGTACGCGGGGGAATTCATCGCTCTCGGCGTCGGCGCACGCGCCCTGGGTATGGGAGGCGCGTTCGCCGCGCTTGCCAATGACGTCACGGCCGGCTACTGGAACCCGGCGGGACTCGCACGCCTGGACTACCCCGAGTTCATCCTGATGCACGACGCGGAGTTCGGGGGCCTCGTCAACAATGACTACGGTGCCGTGGCGCTCCCGGTGGGTCCCAGCACCACGCTCGGCCTCAGCGTCATCCGGGTCGGGGTGGACGACATTGCCGACACCAGGAACGCCGGCGTCGACGCCAACGGGAACCTCACGCACGATTTTACTCAGTTCACACGCATCGATCCGTCGCGCGTCACCTATTTCAACGCGGCCGACTGGGCGCTCTACTTCACGTATGCCCACAGGCAGTCCGAGACCTTTTCCTACGGAGCCAACGTGAAGCTGATCCGCCGCGACCTCGCGGAATACAGCGCCATGGGGATCGGCTTCGACGTCGGCTTCTGGTACAACCCGTACGACAACCTCTTCTTCGGTGCCAACCTGCAGGACATTACAACCACGCTCGTGGCATGGAGCACCGGGCGCAACGAGCTGATCTCGCCGACGGTCAAACTCGGTTCGGCGTACGTTCTCGATCTCTTCGGCGGCCGCCTTGCGCCGGCCGCGGACTTCGACATCCGGTTCGAGAATCGCCAGACAGCCTCCGAGGCGCATCTCGGTCCGGTCAGCCTGGACATCCACGGCGGCATGGAATACGCGTTCAGAAACCTCGTCGCGCTCCGGGTCGGGTACAGCGACGTCAAGCAGCTCACGCTGGGCGCCGGCGTCCACTTTCCGAAACTCAACATCGATTATTCCTTCGCCCGGTTCGGCGGGGCCGACCAGCTCGACAACACGCACCGCATTTCCATCATGTTCACGCTGGAAGCCGAGCAGTTCAAGAGACCCGGCGAGTAAATCCTTCCCCTGCGCAGATCGGTGAGATTCATTTCCCCCCCATACATGCATCCGGCACGGTGGATGCTCCTTCTGGCCGTCGTCTCATGGCACACCGGGTGTGCGCCTCCGCCCCCGGGGGCGGGGACCTCCTCCTCATCGGAGGTCTACGCCGTTTCCCGGGACGGAACCATCCGTTACAGGCTTCCCGCAGGATGGTTTGACGCGGCGGCCGACACGCTGGCTGCCGACCGGACCGTATGGCTCGTGAGGGACGATTATGCGGGGAGCCTCACCGTCCGGCAGGTGCACCTGCGCGCTGTGGATGCGGGAGATCTCGGGGGGGAGGGACTTCTTCAGGTTGCGAAGCTCACGGCCGCGCTCGAATCATCGACGAAGCCCGGCATCATTGCACGGGAGCCCGATAGAGCCGACGTGGGGGGGAGGGAGGCGGTGTCGTACGACCTTGAGTACCGCGGCTCGGGAGACAGGACCCGCACGGTGCTGCTCGCCTCCGCCGGACGTATCTACGCCGTCACCGCGCTTGTCAACGGCACGGCGCCGCCGGGGGCGGGGAAGGAGATCTTTGCGCTCCTCGGTTCATTCATCGCAGCGCTCCGGTTTTAGAAGTGGATGATGTCGTTGACGACGACGAACGCCATAAACGCGAGGAGCACGACGATGCCCACCTTCTGGAGGCCGAGTTTCACGCCAAGCGGAACTTCCCTGCGGAAGATCGCTTCGTAGACAAGAAACGAGAGGTGCCCTCCGTCGAGCGCCGGGAAGGGGAGGATGTTGATGATCGCCAGGTTGACGCTCAGGAGCGCCATGAAATGCATGAACGTCAGGAACCCGAGATCCGACGACTGTGAGGCTAGCTGGGCAATCTTGATCGGTCCCCCCACCGACTGGGCGAAGGAGACCTTCCCGGTGATGACCTGCCACATCTGGTCGGCAAAACTGGCGGTGACGAACACCATGTAGCGCGCTCCGGCCGGGATCGCCTCGAGGAGCGTATAGTCGAGGTGCATCCGGGGCCCGGCGTAGTTTTCCCCGATCTGGATGCCGATGTGTCCGTCCTGCGTCGGCACGGTCGTCCCGCTCATCCGCTCGTTCCCGCGCCGCCATTCAACGGAAATTTCCTTCCCGGCATTCTGCCTGACGAGCCTGAGCACCTCCTGGAGATCCCTGATGGGTGTCCCGTTGATCGCCAGGAGAATGTCCTGTGCTTTCAGTCCGAGCCGCTCCGCAGGCTTCCCCGGCTCGGGAGTACCGACGTAAATCTCGGTGCCGGCCGGAACAATCCCGAAGTCGATCTTCGCCGGATCATGAAGCATCCGGCTGTCAAGGTCGAACGCCGTGTCCCGGCCGTCCCGGCGGACCCCGAGCGCAATATTCCCCTGCGCGGCTCCGGCATAGAGTGCATCGAGCATCGGTTCCCAGGCCGCGACGGCATTCCCGTTAACCGAGAAAATCACGTCTCCCCCCCTGATCCCCGCCCGGGCTGCGAGCCCGTCCGCGGC
>DATJPH010000024.1:0-2580 GCA_035506475.1 Bacteroidota bacterium
CGATGCGCGAAGGACCCCTCTTCATCGTCATCTCGCTCCCGCTCGTATGGATCTCCCGGCGTTCACTGCGCGCGCCGGGGAGCCACGGATTCTACAGGTTCTTTGCATGGGAGGCGATCGCGATTCTGATCGTCCTGAACATCCCCTACTGGTTTGAAGACCCCCTCTCCGGGCTCCAGGTTCTCTCCTGGGCCGTCCTCCTCGTTTCCCTATGGCTTGCTTCAGCCGCGTTCAAGGAACTCAGGAACAGGGGGGGTGCGGTACCCGTGGCGGAGGGGGATCCGAACTTCCGGTTTGAAAACACGACGCGGCTTGTGACAGGGGGCATCTACGGCCGGATCAGGCATCCGGCATACAGCTCGCTCCTGTTCCTGGCGTGGGGAGCCTGCCTCAAGCACCTGTCCGCCGAGGGATTGCTCGCCGCCGTTTTTGCTTCGGTGTTTCTCTTCTTCACGGCGAGGATCGAGGAGGAGGAGAACCTGCGGAAGTTCGGGGCAGCCTACAGGGTCTACATGGGAAGGTGCGGGATGTTCCTCCCCTCCGTGCACGGACTCCGATCCCGCAGGCTTACATGAACCACTTCTTCGTGTGATGGACCGCGTCGCCGAACGTCCTCATGAATTTCGCGTCATCCTCCGTGAGCGGACCCCTCTCGATCGCATCGAGGTTCTCGTCGAGTTCCCGCACGTTCTTCGGCGCGGTGAGCGCGACGTGGACCGAAGGGTTCGAAAGCACGAACCGGTAACACTCACCGGCCGTGGGGATCCTTCCTTCGCGGGGCCAGAGCTTCGGGCGGCGGAGAAGGTACGTCCATCTCGTGGCGGTATAGCTGACAATACCGGGATTCCGTCCGGCGCAGCGCGGGAATATATCGACTTCTGCCCCCCGGTGCGCCGCGTTGTAGCGGATCATCAGCGCGTCCAGCCCCCCCTCATCGGCCATCTCCCCCGCAAAAATCCTGTGATGACACGACATCCCGACAAAGCGGACCTTCCCTTCCTCCCTCATCCGGTACAGCTCGTCCCGGGCCCTCAAAGGAAACTCCTTCGGTTTCATGACGCCGAGAAAGAGGAATATGTCGATATAGTCGGTCCCGAATTGCCTGAGGCGCTTCTCGAGCGAGCGGCGGAGATCCGGGTACCCGACGACAAGGTTGTACGCCCCTGTGGCCACCACGAATTTCTCCCTGTTTCCGGCAAGGAGCGGCCGGAGGGACTTTGTCATCTGGGAGTCGAAACCGTATCCGAAGAAGTAATTCACCCCCCGCTCAACCGCTCGTGCGACAGCGCGGGGACCGGGCCTGTAGCTTGCGGAAAGACCGAGCCTGTGAACAGGGATCCCGGTCCTCCCGAGCGTGGTGTGAGAGAAGTCAGGTGTCATGCGGGTATGCTGCTGTGGAGACAAAATCATGAAGGCCCGATCCCGGGCCTTCGTGACAACCGCAGAGCGGCGGAGGCCCGGCTATTCCCCATCAGGCCGATTTCAGCGACGACCTCTTCAATCCTTCTTTCAGCGTCGCGATCATTCCCGCGTATTCCATTTCGACGCGCTGAAGGTCCTTGACGGGCTTCCTGTTGTTGGTGTTGATGACGATGGCCCTGTCGAGCGCTTCGTGCCAGAATTCCAGCCAGTAGAGAGCACTCACCTTCTGGCCAGTTGTCCGCAGCTTTGATACAATATCGGGTTTCAGGTCGAGAGGAACAGGCAGATGAAGCGAGTCGCCAACATACCGTTTTCCCAATATTTTCATTCTCTCCCCTCCAGGATGGTGTGGTATAAATGTACGGAATGTCGTACCCAATAGCGAATCGGGCGCGAACCGCGAAACAACTTCCGGAGAAATTCGTATACTTTCAGTCAACCCTTATCTCCCACCTATCCCGAGGTGTACGCATGTCGTTCAGACGATTCCTCCCCCTGGTCGTGCTGGCTGCGCTGGCGTCACAGATTCTCCCTGCACAGGATGAGACACGCCTCCTCAGATTCCCCGCAATTCACGGCAATCAGATCGTTTTCACGTATGCGGGGAACCTCTACACTGTCGCTTCGTCGGG
The DNA here is from genome assembly GCA_035506475.1 of Bacteroidota bacterium. Taxonomy (GTDB): domain Bacteria; phylum Bacteroidota; class Ignavibacteria; order UBA10030; family UBA6906; genus Fen-1273. The sequence continues at coordinate 2,055 of DATJPH010000024.1, forward strand.
AGGGGTCGCCCGAAGAATGACCGACGGAAAGGGATTCGAGATGTTCGCCCGGTTCTCCCCCGACGGCAGGACGATCGCGTTTACCGGGCAGTACGACGGCAACACTGAAGTATACGCCATGCCTGCAGCCGGGGGAGTCCCCCGGCGTCTCACCTACACGGCGACGCTTGGCAGGGACGATGTCTCGGACCGGATGGGCCCGAACAATATCGTCATGACGTGGAAGGACGCTTCGCACATCGTGTACCGCTCGCGCTGGACGGAGTGGGATGATTTCAAGGGGCAGCTCTACTCGGTCGCCTCAGCCGGTGGGCCGTCCGAACAGATACCGCTCCCCCGGGGGGGGTGGTGCTCGTTCTCTCCTGACGGAACGCGCATGGCGTACAACCGCGTCTTCCGCGAATTCCGCACATGGAAACGGTACCGCGGAGGACAGGCCGACGACATCTGGATCTATGATCTCGCCTCGAAGGCGACGACAGACATCACGAACAATCCCGCGCAGGACGTCTACCCGATGTGGGCC
>DATJPH010000025.1:0-5120 GCA_035506475.1 Bacteroidota bacterium
AACGCGTGCGAGGTTTGCAGATTCTGTTGATCCAGCCCACGACAGCCTCCGGAATCTGCACGCAGCCTGGCCCATCTCCATTTCAATACACGCCGTCGCACTTCATGCGGCAGATCTCCTGGAATTACAATGAGATCTGTACCTGCCACACTCCGGCGATCTTCCGCCATCGTCCTCTTCCTGGTGATGGCGTCCCCCGGGGCCCTTTCTTCCCAGCCGCCGCAGATCAGATTCCGTTCGTACTCCGTTGAACAGGGGCTCTCTCAATCCCAGGTAAGCTGCATACTTCAGGATCGCGAAGGATTCATCTGGCTCGGTACGCAGGACGGTCTGAACAGGTTTGACGGGTACTCGTTCAAGGTCTACAGGCAGGATCCGCGAGATTCCCTCTCGATCTCGGACGACTACATCAACTGTCTGTTTGAAGACTCCCGTGGTGCCCTCTGGGTGGGGACGTACAACGGTGGATTGAACAGGTACGTTCCCGAGCGCGACGGGTTCGTCCACTTCGTCCGCGACACATCACGATCGGCGAGCCTGAGCGGGAACAACGTCTGGAGCGTGTCGGAGGACGCCTCGGGGAATCTCTGGGTTGGCGTATGGGGAGGCGGCCTCAACAGGCTCAGCCGGGCGGATGGCACGTTCACCCACGTGCGCCACGCCGCCGGCGATTCGCTCTCCCTGGTTGATGACCGGGTTCTCTGTCAGATCTGGGACCGGACAGGGTCTCTCTGGGTCGGGACGTACCGTGGCCTGGATCTCTATGATCCGTCGAAGGGACTGTTCCGACATTTTCAGAACGTCCCGGGCGATCATTCGACCATGAGCGAAGGGATGGTGACCTCGATTTTCGAGGATCACGATGGGGATATCTGGGTGGGGACACTCGACAACGGCCTCAACAGGTATGACCGGGAGCGTTCCTGCTTCCTCCGGTACCAGAAATCTCCGCACCCGGGAGAAGGCCTCACGAGCAACCGCCTGGGAGCGGTTGTGCAGGATGATGCGGGAACGCTCTGGGTTGCGACGCGCGACGGGGGGATGAATCTCCTGGACAAGCGGACCGGCCGCATAACGCCAATCCGGCGCGACGAGGGCGATCCGGGGAGTCTCAACCTTGACGCGGTCAGCTCCCTGTACCGGGATCATCAGGGGGGGATCTGGATCGGCACGGACGGCGGCGGGTTCAGCCACTACAATCCGCACCGGTTCAAGTTTCAGCACATCCGGCACGAGCCGGGCAACCCCGGAACCCTCTCCCACCCGGTCGTCCGGGCGATTTGCGAGGAGCGCTCGGGCGATGTCTGGGTGGGGATGATGGAGGGGAATCTCGATCGTCTTGATGCGAAGACCGGCGGCATCACGCACTACAGGGACGCCCTGCGAAGGGAGGGGTTGCAGAGCTCCTACCAGATACTCTCCATCATGGAGGATAGCGACGGATACCTCTGGGTCGGAACTGACGGGGGAGGCCTGTATCTTTTCGACAGGAAGAGGAAGATCATCCGGCACCTCCGTCACGATCCGGGTGATGCCCGCTCCATCCCCGACGACTACGTGATCTCGCTTGTTGAGTCAAGGGACGGCGCACTCTGGATCGGCGGAACTTCCGGATCGGGACTCGGGAAGCTCAACCGGCGGAACCTGGCATGCGAGCGATTTTCGCGGAGGGGATCGCTCCCCAACCAGATCAGCGGGAACTACATCTGGGCGATTCTCGAAAGCAGAAACGGACTCATCTGGCTCGGAACATGGGGAGCCGGCGTCTCGGTCCTTGATCCGCGCACGACGAAGTTCCGGACGTACAATCACGATCCGGCGGATCCCGGGAGCCTCGGCCACAACTCGGTTCTCGCGTTCCACGAGGATCGCTCGGGGAGGATCTGGGTCGGGACTCTCGGCGGCGGGCTCGATCTCTTTGACGGGGGGAGTGGAACGTTCACTCACTTCACCGAAGCCGACGGCCTCCCGAACAACACCGTCTCCGGAATTCTGGAGGACTCGACCGGGCGGCTCTGGCTGAGCACCAACAGGGGAGTCTCCTGCTTCGATCCGGCGGCGAAGACGTTCCGCAACTACGACGTCAGTGACGGCCTGCAGAGCTGGGAATTCAACCAGGGAGCGTTCTTCCACGGGCGCAGCGGGAGAATGTACTTTGGCGGGGTCAATGGTGTGAACACGTTCATCCCCCGGACTTTCACCGTGGATACGGAGAGCGCTCCCCTCCGCATCACAAGGTTCAGCGTGTTCGACCATCCCGCCCCGTACGGCCGCGGCCCGAACGGGAGGGGGGATATCGTCCTCTCCCATGACCAGAATTTCTTCGCCTTCGAGTTCTCGCTCCTGGATTTTACCGCCCCTGAGAAGAACCGTTACAGGTACCGGCTCGAGGGGTTTGACAGGGACTGGATTCCTGCGGGTTCCCGGCGGTATGCCTCGTATACAAATCTCGGAGGGGGAGAGTACGTCTTCCGCGTACAGGGGAGCAACAGCGACGGTGTCTGGAGCGCGCAGGAAGCCTCGTTCACCGTGCGCGTTCTCCCGCCGTTCTGGGAATCTCTCCTGTTCAGGGCCCTCTTCGCGGGGACGATCGTTGCGCTCGGGATTGGGTTCTATCGCACCAGGGTGCGCCGCCTGAAGCGCGAGCATGCCATAGAGACGGAGTACTCAAGGAAGCTCAACGAGTCCCAGGAATCCGAGCGGAAGAGGATCGCCGGCGAGCTGCATGACAGCCTGGGGCAGGATCTCCTCATGATACGGAACAGCCTTGCACGGTGTGAATCCTCTCTCGGGAGCCGCGCTCCCGGTGCCGAAGAGCTGCACGGCATCACCGGCACTGTCGAGCAGGCGATCGAGGAGGTGCGTGAGATCTCCGCCGACCTTCACCCCCACATGCTCGACAGGCTCGGTCTGACAAAGACGATCGAAGCGACGATCCGCAAGTGGTCCGAATCCTCCGGGCTCCGGATCCTCGGGACGATTGACGACGTCGACGGGCTCTTCACGGCCGTGGAGAATATCAACGTCTTCCGGATTATCCAGGAGGGGATCAATAACGTGGTCAAGCATTCCCACGCCTCTGAATGCCGGGTCGCCGTGAGGCGTACGGATGGCCAGTGCGAGATCACGATCGAGGACGACGGGTGCGGGTTTGATCCGGCCGGGACTCCTCACTCGGCCTCGGACCGGGTCGGATTCGGCCTGGGGAACATGGCCGAGAGGGCGAGGTTTCTGCATGGCCAGATGCAGATCAAGAGCGCGCCCGGCAACGGCACGCGAATTGCGTTCCGCATACCAATCTCACATCCGGCACAATGATGGATACCAGGAGTGTTCTCGTCGCCGATGACCACCCGATATTCCGGCAGGGTCTCGTGAAGGCCATCGAGGAGACGGGGGAGTTCGACGTGGTCGGCGAAGCCGCCGACGGAAAGCGCGCTCTCGAGATCCTGGGACAACTGCATCCCGACATGGCCATCCTGGATATCGCAATGCCGGTGATGGACGGGCTCGGAGTCATCAGGGCGGCCTCGGCGCAGTCGCTCCAGTGCGACTTCATCATCATGACGATGTACAAGGAGGAGGAATATTTCCGGGAGGCCCTGGATCTCGGCGTGAGGGGCTATCTCCTGAAAGAGAGCGCGCCGGGCGATCTCGTGCAATGCCTCCGGGCGGTTGCTGCCGGAAAACACTTCGTCAGCCCCGCGATGTCCGAGTACCTGATTCTCTCGTCGGCCGCCGACCGGGGCGGGTCTCTTAAGATCAACCCGATGGAAAACCTGAGCCGGACCGAGCGGCGCGTCCTGAAGCTGATCGCGGAGAACAAGACGAGCAGGGAAATCGCGGACGAGCTGCATATCAGTTTCCGGACCGTGCAGAATCACCGGGCGCATATGTGTGAAAAACTGAGCCTCGAAGGATTCAACAGGCTGCTCCAGTTCGCACTCGAACACAAATCCCTTCTCTAGTGCACGTCCGGTGAGCACAGGTGCTCATCGAAAATGACGAACCTCCTCCATTGTTTTTCTCCTGTTTCTCCCCCCTTATTGCGCGGCATGATCAGGCACATCGGGCCACGCCATGGGCTCCCCAATGTCCAACGGAATTGCGTTCATCCCGGCAATTGAGCCTCCGGAATCTATGCTCCGGTGCTTGACCCCTCTCGAGCTCCGCATACTGAATCTGGTCGCTCAAAACAGGACAAGCAAATCGATCGCCCGGGAGCTTCACGCGAGTCACAGGACCATTCAGAACCACCGGCTCCGTATGTGCAGGAAGCTCGACCTTGCGGGATACAACGGGCTCTTCCGGTTTGCCCTCGAACATAAATCTGCCATTTGCCACTCCCTCCGCGATGCCCCGGGGGCTGACACCGGTCAACTGAGTACAAGTACTCTCCCAAAATGACGAAGTTCCTCCATTGATTAGTGGGGGCCTCTACGCTTATCCTTCCGCATCGCTGTAGCCCGTCCCACGTTTCTTCACCCGCCACAATCAACAGAAAGGAGCTCTGCTATGAATCGCGTCGTTACTGTTCGGGCGCTCGCCGTCACGCTGCTGTTCTGTGCGGCGATCATGTGTGCGGTAACCCCGGTGCAGGCGCAGATCCCGAATACGCTCTCCTACCAGGGGCTTCTCATGGATGCCGGGAACCTCGTGGTCCCCGACAACAACTACTCACTGACGTTTAAGCTGTACACGGCAGCAAGCGGCGGCTCGCCGATCTGGACCGAGACGCAGTCCGTCGCGACGTTGAAAGGGGTTTTCAGTGCGGCGCTCGGATCCGTCACCCCCATCGCCCTCGCCTTTGACAGGCAGTACTGGCTCGGCGTCGCCGTGGGAGCCGGAGCTGAGCTGACGCCCCGGGCCGCCATCACGCCCGGTGCGTACAGCTTCCATTCGGTCAGGTCGGACACCGCGGGCTGGTTCTGCGCGGATTACGGCGCGACCGGTTCAATGGCATGCGGCACGCCGCTTGGCAACGGTCCCGGGTTCATCCTGAAGGCCCCCAACGGGGACCGCCACGACATCTTTGTTGGCAACACCGGGACGGTCATCGACTACAAAGTCTGGGTGAACAAAGACGGCAACGTCGGCATCGGGACGTTTTCCTGGCCGGG